>DOUV01000804.1 GCA_003520455.1 Chloroflexota bacterium
CGAGGTAGAGTTGCCAACTTTTCCGAAAAGTTGGCAACTCTACCTCGACTTCACTCGATGAGATACTCTGCGATCGGTCGTTCATCGGGATCCGTCTGGTGCAAGGCGACGAAGGCAGCGCGGCCGCCGAACCAGGCCAGCACGTCGTTGCGCGGGATGCGCAGCGATGCCAACTTTTCAAAAGTTGGCATCGCTGAGTCGCCCAGGATCGCGCCATACGACGACCACGGCCACTTGTGGAAATCGGCGACCAGGCCGTGTTTCTGTGGGTTGCGTTGGATGTACTTGACCAGCGCCGCGAAGTAGCGATCGGTGTCCACCAGGATGCGCTTGAACGGCTTCTGGAACAGGCTGCCGGTGCGTTGGTAGCGCAGGTTGACGGCCATGGAGTAGGCGATGAACAGATTCTTGAAGACGCGGTGGGGCGGACAGGGTTGCCAACTTTCCGAAAGTTGGCAACCCTAACTACTTCCATGCCTGCGCTCAAGCATAGGCAAACACATCGGCGCGCACGGATCTGACGGGGCGCGTCTCACCGTGGACCATGCGTCGAATGCGTTCGGTCGTGGCGCGGCTAAAGGTTGCATCGCCGCAGCGCGCACACACGACTGCAGGAATGTCCTCTACAACCACCGGCATACCATCAATCAGAAAGACTTCATTCACGACCTCAGAACGAGCCTCAGTGCTGCCGCATACCTGACAACGAAACATACTCACCTCCGTTCGACGTAATTATACCACTCAGTCGGGTGTAGTCTTGCATAAAGTCGTACCCCTGGGGTATTTCATAAAGTCATGCCCTCTGAACCTTGACAATCTGAGCCGCACGCGCAAGCTTTCCCCCAGAGACAATGACTGGAGGCGAGCGATGCCGGCAACACGTGCAACCACGGTGCAACAGCGCCAGGCAATGGCACACTTGGCGGACCAGGGCCACTCCTATCAGGCCGTGGCGGAGCAAACGGGGGTCTCATTCTGGACCGCCCGGAAGTGGATTCGTCGGGAGCGGCACGGGGGTTTACCGGCCCTGGTGACCACCGGTGGCCGTCCAGCCACCGGCCCGTTGTCATCCTTCCACCCGTTGGTGCGCTCTGTGGCCCTGCGTCTCAAGCGCCAGCATCGGACCTGGGGCGCCGCCTACGTGGTCAAGAAGCTGGGCGAGCACCCGGCGTTAACGGGCCAGCGGCTGCCGAGCCTGGTCGAGGTGTGGCGCTCCTGGCGCCGCTTTGGGGATCGCGTGCTCCCCAGGCGCCGACGGGCACAGCCGCATCGACCGCCCGCCGGGGTGGCCCACGGGGTGTGGCAAAGGGACACCAAGGAGTCGGTCCCGGTGGGTGGGATCGGGGTGGTCACCTTCAACCAGGCTCGCGATGAGTACGGACGGGCGACCGTGATGCACCGCATTCATCCGGCCGACCATCCCCAGCAACGCATCGTCAAGCTGACCAGCGCCCAGGGGCAACAGGATTGCCGGATCGCCTTCACCCACTGGGGGCTGCCCGACGCCATCCAGACGGACCAGGCCTCCATCTTTGGGGATGCCGACCCCTCGCCCTTCCCCACCCTGTTGACGCTGTGGTGGGTGGGCTTGGGCATCGAGCACCGTCTGGTTTCATCGCCCCGCCACAATGGCTCTATCGAGCGCGGTCACCGCACCCTCAATGAGCGCACCCTGATCGATCAAGCCTTCAGCGACGGCTCGGCGCTCCAGACGCAGGTGGATGCCGACTGGGACGAACTCAATGCGGAATGTCCCTCTCGCGCCAAAGGCTGCCAGGGCCAGCCCCCGCTGGTGTCCCATCCGGAATTGCTCATCCCGCGGCGGCCGTACCGCCCCGAGTGGGAGCGAGACTTGTTCGACTTGCGGCGCGTGGATGCCTACCTGGCCACGCGCACCTGGATCCGCCTGGTGAGCGACGTCGGGCAGGTCTCCTTGGGCGGTCAGCGCTACGGATTAGGGACCGCTTGGGCGGGCCAGACGGTCTCCGTCAGCTTTGACGCTGAACCCCGTGAGTTTGTGTTCACCCAGGTCAAGCCTGCGACCAAGCGGGATACGCGCCCGCCTGAGTTGTCCCCGGTTCGTTTGGGTGCCAAGGGGCTGAGCGTTGAAGACATCACGGGGGTGCCCGCGGCTCTGGATGATTTACCTAGGCGGCAACTGATGTTGCCCTTGTCAATGTGCGGACCCCACCCTGTCTCGCCAGGGGTATGACTTTATGAAATGACGCCAGGGGTACGACTTTATGCAAGACTACAGCATATTCAGTCCCCGTAACCGTGCACACGAAGGTAGAAATCGGTGTGAAGCCCTGATGCCCTGTCTCACGGATCAGGAAGACGCCGCCGTGGCGCGGCCAGGCGTGGTTTCCCAGCGGCCGGCCGCTGCCCCGTCAGCCACCAGCTTGATCAGGCCGCGGGTATCGCGGGCGGTGAGTGCCCGGGGCGACCTGGCGGAAGCCCAGGCCGAGGAGCTCGCGGCATATCTGCTGGAGCACGACGTCCTGGAAGGGCCAGAGGAGCCCCTCCGCGTGTACTGGACCACCTATCAGGTTCTGAAGGTCGCCCACCAGGACGACCGCGCCCCCCAGATTCTGGCCAGGGCTCACACCCTGCTGCAGGAGCGGGCAGCCAGGATCAGGGATGAAACCGTGCGCCGCTCGTTCCTGGAGAACGTGGCCGCTCATCGCGAGATTGCGAGCGAGTGGACCCGCGCTCACTGTTCCTCGTCCTGACTCAACTCGACGTCCAGCCCCCAACCGAGCCGCGCCAAGAGGTTGTACCCGACAGAGGCGAGCAGTGCGACTGCGACGAAGATCAGCGCACCGGCCAGTATCAGCAGGAGTGTCAGTCCGATGAAGGTGGCCGGCAGGGTGGTCACCAGCCGGTCGACGGTCTGGGTTGTCGACTGCAGCCCCAGGGCGGCGAGGATATCGATCCGGGCGAGTTCCTGCCCGAGCACCGTCAGCGTGATCGGCTCGACCCGCTCGAGGGCCCGGGCGATCTGCCGAAGGACCCGAACCGCGAGCGCGGCGAGGCACATCGCCGGAACGAGCGCGATCAGCCACCCGAGCGCGCAGCCGAGGCGGAGGGCAGATCCGAGTGTGATCCGGCGAATTGTGTAGCGCATCGTTGCCTCCTGGCTGCGGGCGGGCCGCCTTGAGTGGCGCCGCTGGTCTGTGGATGGCTCGGGCGCGGGTCGCTACTACCTCGTGGCAAGGAAGGCGACGAGCGCACGCTCGTCGGGGCCGAACCAGGGTGGGTCGCCCGCGGCGGCATTCTGCGCCATGTGCTGTGGGTTGGAGGTGGCCGGGATGGCGACGTGGCACCGCTGGTCACTCAGGATCCACTTGAGCAGGGCCTGGGCCCAAGTGGTCACGCCGAACGGCCGGAGGTGGGCCAGGTCCTCTGCCGATGGAGCGCGGCGCAGCATGCTGCCCTGCCCGAAGGGCCGCATCACCACCGCGCCCAGCTCGAGATCAGCCGCGAGGGGCAAGAGATCGCGCTCCACCTCGCGCTCGAAAGGGTTGTGGGGGATTTGGATCACGGTGATTCGGCCGCTTTGCATGACCTGGCGCAACTCGACAAAGGCGGAGGGACTGTAGTGTGTGGCTCCGATCGCGCCGACGCGACCCTCTTCGCGCAGCTGCTCCAGCATCGGCAAGTGACCGCGCCAGTTGACGAGATTGTGGATCTGGTAGAGGTCGATGTACCCGCCGAAAAAGCCAAGCGAGCGTTTCGCCTGGGCGCGTCCCTCGGCCACCGTCGACGCCCACACCTTGGTGGCGATCAGCGCCGCGTCCCGGCGCCCCTGCAGTGTGGCCCCCAGGACGCGCTCGGCCTCGCCGTACATCGGTGAGGAATCGAAGAAGTTAGCGCCGGCAGCCAGCGCCGTATCCACTACGTCCCGGGCGTTGGCCTCGGCCGCCCGGCCGCGGACGTCAAACGTCTGCCAGGTGCCCATGCCGACGACCGGCACCGTCAGACCCGTTTTGCCCAACACTCGATGCTCCATCGTCTCCCTCCTGACCGGCGCGACCCCCGCTCACCGGCGTGGGGCTGGCCGGCCGCTTGTGCCCAGGGCTGGCCCGATGACTTCCTCATCAACGGATGGCTCTCGTGATGCGGCGTTACAAGATCGGTGCCATCAGCCGCCTGTGGGGAGACTCGGTGCGCAGATTGCCGAGGGGCACTCCAGGCACAAGGTATGCTCGGTGACGGTAGGGGTGATCCATGCAGATGGCAAGAGGCGAGCGCCCTCCGAGGGCGGGCTTCTTGGCGCTCACCCTGCTACCCGTGACGTTTCGCTTCGCCCGATCCCCTCCAGTTCGTCGAGCAGTCTTCTGGCTGCGCGCAGGTCGGCGGTATCGAAGCCCTCACTGAACCGGCCGTACGCCTTGACCAACACCTGCCGGGCTGCGGACCGCCTGCCCTGTTGCCGCAGCAGCCGGCTGACGCCCATCGCCGCCCGCAACTCCAGCGACTTTGCGCCCTGCTGGCGGGCAACGGAGAGGGCCTGGCGAAAGCAATTTTCGGCTTCTGCGTGGTTCTCCGCCGAAGCTGCCAGCAGGAGCTCCCCCTTGAGTCGATGCAGCTCCGATTCCCACTGGCGCTCTCCTATCTCAGCGACGAGAGCGAGTGCCTCCTCGACCGCCCTCAACCCTTCCTCGATCTGGCCACCTTTTGCGGCTGCCGCTGCGAAGAGCCCTAGAAAATAGGACTGCCCCAGCTTGACTCCGCTCGCTTGCAGGGCAGTCAGGCCCCGGTGGATCTGCATAATCCCTTCCTCGAAACCGCCGGCATTTTCAGATTGCATCGCCAGCGCCCAGCCCCGCAGGATTGTCCCTCGCACCTCCCAGTACGCGGATTCCTGCTCACGAGCCAGCGCAATCAGCGCTTCTGCTTGCGTGCGGGTTGCCTGCTTCTCCCCAAGCATCTGATAGGCCCCCGCGCTCCACTGCAAAGCCTCCGCCAGGCTAAAAGGGTTCGATAACTTCTCTGCAAGTGCCAATGCTTCCTGGGCCCTTGCCAGCGCCTGAACAGGGTAGCCCAGGAGCCAGAGCAGCCAGTTGACAAAACCAAGAAGCGAGACGCCGGGGTCCGGACCGGGCAGCCGGGCGGTGGAATCTTCCTGCAAACGGTCGTAGAGCGCGATGCCCTCCTCCAGATGGATGCGTGCTGCTGCCAACTCGCCCCACCAGAACAGGGTCGTCCCGATGGCAAGGTGCGCAGTTAGCAGGGAGGTGAGGTCTTCCTCGCGCTGGGCAATCCTCAAGAGCTGTTCCCCCAGCTCGAATGCCGTCTGTAAATCACCACGGATGGCGTTATAGGCGATCAGCCCCTGGAGCACCGGGTAGAGTTTTCCGCTGTCGCCGACCTGCTCGCACAGCTCCCGCGCGCGCGAATAGGTGCGTTCCACGTCCGGGTCTTCAAACCCCTTGACGCCCATTAAGGTCGCGCCAAGCTGCATCCGCAGGTCGAGCTCCTGCCGCTGGTGCTCAAGATTCTGCGGTAACGTTTCGAGTAGGGCCAGCGCCTGGTTGAAGTCCGCAATAGCCTCGACCTGTGCCGAACGCTGGGTGGCGCGCTGGCCTGCCCGCTGGCAATAGTCAATCGCCTGCCTGCTGAGGCCAGCCGCAGCGTAATGCTGGGCCAGCAGTTCAGGCTGAGTCTCGGTGATCGTGGGAAACCGCTCGATCAGGGCCTGGGCAATCTGCCCGTGGTAGGCGCGGCGCTTGCGCTTGAGCATCGAGCGGTAGGCCGCCTCCTGGATGAGGGCGTGCTTGAAGATGTACATCGCTCTGGGGGGCTCGCCCGCCTGGTAGAGGAGTCCGGCCTTCACCAATTCGGACAGGTCACGCTGTAAGGTCACTTCATCGAACGGGGAGAGGGCCCGAAGGAGCTCGTACGGAAATTCCCGGCCGATTGCCGCGGCCAACTGAGCCACTTGTCTCACCGGACCGAGCCGGTCGAGGCGGGCCATCAACGAGCCGCGGAGGGTGGTGGGGATTGTCTCGAAGGGTGCGGAGCCAGGGCGTTCATAATGCACTTCCCGCTCGACCAGTGCGCCCGACTCCAGCACGGTCTTGGTCAGCTCTTCCACGAAGAGCGGTACGCCATCGGTCCACGTCACGAGTTGCTTGAGCACCTCAACCGGCAGCGTCTTGCCTGCGACCTGTTCGGCCATGATCATCGTCTGCTCGGCGGTGAGGGGGCCAAGAGCGACCGATATCACTTGTGGATGCGCCACCCACGGTGGATCAAACTCCGGCCGCTCGGTGAGCAACGCCAGGATGGGAGCCGTTGATATCCGGTCGACGAGCATGGTGAGCAGATCAAGGCTCGAGGGATCGACCCAGTGAAGATCCTCGACAACCAGAACCACCGGCTGTTGCCTTGCCATCGCCCAGAGAAGGGCCAGCGCGGTCTCCATCGTCTTCTGTTTTTGACGTTCCGGGGTAAGGTTCAGCGGCGTCTCGTCTGGCTCAGGCGGGAGCGAGAGCAAATCGCCCAACAAAGGCACTGCCTCCGGCGCATGGCCTGCGAGGTCGAACTGGGCGAGGCCTGCCTTCAACCGCTCCTTTCTCCCTGTCGCCGAAGGATCGCGATCAAGGTGAAACATCTGCTGGAGGAGACCGATCACGGGATAGAAAGCGCTATTCTGAAAGGAGGGCGACCCGTGGCACTCCAACCAGGTGTGCGCGGTGTTCGCGAGCCGTTCGGCCAGCGTCCACAGCAGCCGTGATTTGCCGATCCCCGCCTCGCCACGCAGCAAGATAACCTGGCCGTGGCCGGCCTGCACCTGTGCCCAGTGGGTCAGCAGGCGTTCCACCTCCGCTTCGCGACCGACGAGCCGTGTGAGTCCCCTGTGGCTAACGGCCTCCAGGCGGCTGCGGGCGCCACTCTCCTGCAGCACCCGGCACACCGTCACCGGCTTGCCCACTCCCCGCAGCGTGTGCGTCCCCAGTGGCTGGCTTACAAAATAGCCCTGGACCAGCGCGTGGGTTGTGCCACTAATCACCACCGAGTTGGGTTCGGCCAACTTCAGCAACCGGGTCGCGATATAGAGCGGCTCGCCCACGAGTTCTTGCCCGGGCGATTCCCCGATCTCGTTCTCTCCCGTCACGACGAGACCGGTGTCAATTCCGACGCCTAGAGCCAGGTTAAGCGTATCTCGCACCGCCGCTACCAGCGACAGGCCGGCACGGACTGCCTGCAGGGCATCAGTTTCCCGTGCCTCCGGGTAGCCAAAGTAGGCCAGGAGCCGATCTCGGCGGTCGGGCGCGAGATGCCCGCCATGGCGATGGATGACATCGCTGCACAGCTGTTGAAAGGCACGGAATGCCTCACTCATCTCTTCGGGGTCAGACTGTTGTGGCAGCGCCACCAGATCGACGAGATCAGCAGCCAACACGGTGATCTGGCGGCGCTCGGGGGAGCATGGGAGCGGGGGCGAGGAAGGGAAGGGATAGCCTTTGTCGACCTCTCGTCCCTGCTCCCATGCTCCTTGGCGGATCTGCTCGTACAGGGCAACCGTCTCCGCCTCAGGCTCGACACCCAACTCTTCGTTCAGGATGCGGCGGCAGCTCTCGTACTGCCCCAGGGCGGCACCGCGCTGGCCGCTGAGCGCCAGGAGGGCCATGACCTGCCGGTGGGCCTCTTCCCGCCAGGGCTCCAGCTCCAGCAGGCGGCTGGCAAAGCGCAGACTTTGGGCGTACTCACGCTGTCCACTGTGATGAAGAACGAGCGCGTGAAGCACTTGCGCCACGCGCTGGCGCCAGCGCTCTCGTTCCTGCACGAGCCAGATCTCGAAGTCGGGGCAGTTGTCGAGCACGATGTCGCTTATCAAGTCGCCCCGGTAGAGCTCGGCGGCAAAGGTCAGGGCGGCGGGATGATCCTGCGCGACCAGGCCAGCGAAGGTCGCGAGGTCCAGCGAGACGGTTGGAGTACGGGGGAAGTGGATGGCGTGGCGGTCGCTCTGGAGGGAACCGGGGAGCAGGGTGGTGAGCTTGTGCAGCGCCCAACTAAGATTGGCCCGTCCCTGAGCTTCGCGCTTGTCGGGCCAGAAGAGGTCGGCCAGGTGGCTCCGGGGAACGGGCTGATCGTGCGCCGCCAGGTAGCAGAGCAAGGCCAGCACCTTGCGCGACTCGAAGGCCTGCACAGGCGTTCCGGCGCGCTCGACCTGCACCGGCCCCAACAACCGGAGGTGGATCACAGTTCCCATCCCCTTTTCTGCTAGAGATGGGACTCGCTCGGAGTTCCAAAGGATTTCCAAAGAGTGGAGAGTTAGACTATAGGCCAGTTTGCACGAGAGGGCAAAAGGAAACTATGCAGCCATCGCGAGTGTTCCTCCTACGGGCCTGGCCGGAAGGTGGGTCGTCCCTGACCAAACGGACGACCTGGCGTTTCCGGGTGGAGGAAGTCGGAGAGGCTGGGCACGCGCAAAGTTTTGCCAGCCTGGCACTCCTGCTGGCCTTCCTGCAAACGGAATTCGGCGCCGATGGGGACGAACCGGGTGAGGCAACAGTGAGCTGATCCCGCTCGCGCTCCCGCGTGTCACGAGGCTTCCCGGCTGAGGCGGTCGAGGGCCATGCGCCGTCGGTTGAATCGGGCGCCTGGCAAGGGTTGCGGACTCATCAGCAAGCGATGGGAGGACTCAATCCTCACGTGTAAGGACTCCCTGAAGGAGGCATGCAATGAGGCACACGTCCGGTTTCACCCGCCTGTTTGGGGCTCTGGGTGCCGTAGGCATTGCCGTCGCGGTGTTGGTCGCGCTGATCGGTGCTATGGCCATCGGCGCAGGTCTTGCGACCCGGTTCCTCCCCCTGGCTCCCGCGACGGCAACGTTTCGCCCCTTTCCCTCGCCCGCGCAGGAGGTGCGTGCCACCTGGGAGCGAGCGCGCGCCGCGGAGTCTTATCGATTCGCAGCAGAGATCAGGCAACACACTGTGCCGCTCGCGATCGTCACGAACGTCGGACGAACGGGCAAACAGGAGAGCCTGCGCCTCGAGGGGCAGGCCAACCTGCCCGAGCGCGGGCTCAGCTTCACTCTTTGGGGGAACGGCGCCAGCGGTGTCGAAGTCAAAGTGGAGGGCGACCGAGCTTACGCCCGCCAGGGTGCGCAACCGTGGGAAGAAGTCGACGACTTCAGCAGCCTCTTCGCTCCCGATGGCGACTTCATGGCCTTCCTCGCGGCCGCCAGGAACATTGAGAACCTCGGGGCGGAGACGCGGGAGCGCCCCTCACCCCAGCCCTCTCCCCAGGGGGGAGAGGGAGCCACTCCCCCCGCCCTGGCAGGGCGAGGGGCCGGGGGTGAGGGTGAGGGTGAAATCCGCTTCACCCGCTACACCTTCACCATCGACGGTCGCCGTTTTGCCACCTACCTGCGCGACCGCATCGAGAAGCGCCTGGCCGAGCAGGGCGAGCTCCCGCCGGGCGTCACGGTGGAGCTGCCGCGCCAATACGTCGCGATGACGGGTGAGGGCGAACTATGGGTGCGGGCCGATGGCCTCCCCTTGCGCCAGATTCTACACCTCCGCTTCCCCGACCAGAAAGACTACCGGGTCGAGGCCGAGGTCACGGTCGATTTCTTCGCCTTCGGCGGGGCGATGGACCACCCCGTCGCGCGATCGACGACGGATACCGTCCTCGCGTCCGTCGCGGCCTTCATCGCGCGCCTCTCGGCGTTCGTCGCGCGCGTGGCGCTTCCGCTGCTCTTCGTTCTGTCGGGGGTGGTCCTCATCGTGGTCCGTCGCCGCTCGAAGAAGGTATACGCTGTGGTGGTCGTTGCGGTCATCGGTTCGCTGGTCTTCGCGCCGCTGCTGCAGACCCACCAGGTGATTGCCTTCCACGAACGAGCGGCCCCACCCATTGGGACCGAGGCACGCCCGGAATCGGAGCAGCAGCGCCCGGTCGATGATGGTCAGACGAGCGAGCCGCCGCGCCTCTCCCCGGCTGCCTTCAATGTCCTCAAGGCACGCCAGTCGGACGGCCAACAGCCGGCGAGCAATCCTCCGTTTTCTCTTTCCCCAGGCTCCCAGTCCGGGAACCCCATCGCCAGCCTGGTGGCGGCTGCGGGCATTCAGTGCGACGATCCGGCCAAGGATTCCGACGCCGACGGGTTGACCGATTGTGAGGAGACGCTGCTGGGCACCGACCAGGACGAGCCGGACACCGACCAGGACGGCTTGACCGATAGCCAGGAGGTGGCCGGTTTCGATCTCGGCGGCACCCACTGGTACACCGACCCACTAAAACTCTCCACGACCGACGAGCGCCTCCCCGATGGAGCGAAGTGCTCCGGGGATATCTGGCCACACTGTCCCGACACCGACGGCGACGGTACTCCCGACGTGCTGGACGCCGACCTCGACGGCGACGGCGTACCGAACCCGCTCGACATGTCGCTGTACGCCAGCGACTCGCGGCTCTTCGATCGAGCGAACCCCTTGATCTTCGTCATCAACAACCTGGCGAAGGGGCCGACCTCCGTCGAGTTTCAGGTGCGGCCGGTTGACTCGCGACACCTGCGGTACGCCTTCAACGTGCTCGATTGGCCCGACGGTGATAAGGAGGGCCAGATCCAGCGCGACGACGAGTGGTGCGGAGGTGCGTCCTGCACCGGCACCAACCGGGTGAAGACCTTCTTCGAACAGTGTCTCGCCGACGCTCAGGCCCAGGGCAGCGACCCGGCCAGAGCCTGCTCGATGACACCCGACGATAACGGCGACCTGAAGCTCGTGCCGTCGCTGGAGGTCATCATCTCGGGCGACAATCAGACCTGGCTGAACCAGGATGAGATGACCCACTACGGCCTCTCGTACAAAAATCTGCCCGGTGGCAAAAAGGCCGTTTACGTTCCGTTGCAGTTGGTGACCGACGATACCAGCGGGGAACAGGTGGCCTTCTACGGCAAGCTGTATTTCCGGCAGAAGGCTGACACCTGGGGGAGCGCCCATGCTGTGCGCCTGGTCTGGATGGTCCAGGCCCTGAACGATGTCTGTGCCGAGACCGCCGGCGGCGGTGTGTGCACTGAGTACACCAGGCACAACGACGAGCAGGTGATCCAGACCTACTACGATTCGTTCACCCTGGCCGGTCTGAATATACGGGAGGACCACGGCACAGAGGTTGCCTACATCTACGAGGATCCAGCCGTCGACGACGATCTCCATCGCGACGACGCGCTGCTCTCGGTGGCGCTCGCGCTCGACCCGACCTTCCTGGCCGGGCGCGACTGCGAGACCTACGACGAAGCCACCGAGACCTGCACCGGCGATGGCCGGCGGGACGTTACTGTCGCCGAGATTGCCCGCCGCCTCAACCATGCCACCAACGGCGACGTCCCGGACGAGCGCTGGAATATTCCCGATGTGCTGAGCGTCAGGACCAAACAATACGCAACCCTCGACGAGGCGGTGGCAGGCATCGTCGGGGTCGAGACGACGCAGGTTCTGACGAGCACCTTTGACTCACGCTGGTCCTCGGCGACGCCGATCACCCCTACGCTGCTCATTGCCCGTGAGGACCGCTACCGGGGGGCGAACCTGGACAGCGATGTCATCGGTGGCGACGGATTCACCTGGAACGAGCGCCAGCTCACGGTAGACATGAACGGTGGCAAAGGCAACCCCCAGGTGACGGTGGCATCACTCAAAGCGACCCCCTACTGCTACGACCAGGCGGCGGCCGTGTGGCAAGACTGTGGGATAGAAGCGTACTGGGACGAGCTCGGCCGACGCTATGCCAGCGATTTCGGCGACGAGATCGACCCGCTGGTGGCCGCCGGCAAACTCGCCGGCGTCCAGCTGTACTACGCCGCGCTCTACAGTGGTCTCCAGAACGTCGTCCAGGTCGGCGGCACGCCCGTGGTTCCGGAGGTGAAGCTGCCCGACAAACCGTTGAGCCTGGTAGCCGGCTTTGGCAGCGCGAAGATCGGGAATATTATCGTCAAGACCGCGTGGGGCGGCGTCGTCGAGAACAAGAGTTGGTGGAGCCGGCTCGGACGGATCGTCAGCGGGAGCGGCCGATCGGCCAGGGTTCTGACGAACGTTCCGGCCGGCAACTTCAAGGCAGGCCTGAAGGGCGCCGGCAAGGCGGCCGGGTTTCTCGCAGCCGTCGCCGCGGTGGGGATCCTCACCAATTTGTATGCAAAACCCGGATCAGCCGGCCAAAAGGCGGGGGCGGCCGTCGCCGGTATCCTGGTCGCCGGGGCTCTGGTCGTCAAACCAGTCGTCCAACTGGTGAAATTGACCCGGTTGATGGGGAGTTTCTCGTCGGCGTTCAATGCGGTGCGGACGCTGGAGCGTAGCGCCCGCGTCTTCGCCGTGATCGGGCTGGCCATCGACCTGGGGTTGACCTGGGGCATCTTCATCTATCAGGTTACCTCCGGCGAGGTGGAACCAGGGACGTTTGCCTTCCGCCTGGCGCTGGTCAACGCCATCACCGCGACGGTCTTTGCGATCGTGCTCTTCGCTATCTCTCTGATTCCGTTCATTGGTTCCATCATTGTCGGCATCATCACCACGGTGGACGTCATCCTTCAACTATTGGGTGAGAAAGGCATCGCCGATCAGCTGGCCGAGTTCATCGCGGAGAACACCCTCAGCCAGGGGACCTTGATGGAGATTGAGGGGATCGATACGCGCAACTTTACCCTTGAGGGGCCCGGGGATGATGGCTTCGTGGAAGGTGCCCAGATCGGCTTCAACGTGACCGTCTTGACCCGGGCGGCGCACAAAGATAACTCCGGCGACAAACTGACCGTCCGCAGCCTGGATGAGCTCTACAATGACTTCACCTTCCGGAGCACGGCCTTCCGGTATGAGTTGCGGCCCTCGGAGGATCAGCAGCACTTCAGCGCTCCCAGTCTGGGCGAGCGGTACTTGGACTGGAAAGATGTCCTCGAGTGGAAGCGTGTGGATGGGGTGGTCTGCATCGCCGGCATTTGTTCCACCGCCTCGACAGGCCACCTCTTGCTCGGCTTGCTCGAGGATAGGCCCAGCAGCGGACCGATCACGCTCCACGCCGGCATCAACCAGCGCGTGGGCCTCGACCTCAAGACGGGCTACGCGCTCTACAACTATGAGTGCTGGGATGCGGTGGTCACGACGAAATGTGAAAAAGAGGTTGCCAAGGGGACGGATAGCTCCAGCGTCGGCGACGGTTTCGTCTTTGATGTCTTGCCCTCGAATCTCGACTCCCTCTGGGAGTGGACGGAACTCACCAACCACGACAAGGACGGCGACGGCCTGACCCCGACGAACGACCCCGACGATACTCGCTGGGACACCGATGGCGACGGGCTCTCCGATGCGAAGGAGTTGGAGTTGCGCAGCAATGGGACAGCGGTCGATGCGCGGCGCGCCGACACCGACGGCGATGGCCTCAACGACCTGCGCGAGATCCACCTGGGCACCAGTCCTGTGCTGGCGGACACCGACGGCGATGGGCTCACAGACAAGCAGGAAGTGGACGGCTGGTCGTTTACCTACGCGCCCGGCACGTCCACGTCCGCCACTTCCGACCCGCTGCTCTACGATACAGATGGCGACGGGATCAGCGACGGGCTCGAGAAGCGGCTCTACGACCTCTACGCCCAAGACCCGCAAGCCTATCCATTCCCGTTCAACCCCAGGGCCTTTAACAAGAACACCTTGATGAGTCTCTACGGCGAGTTCGAGGGACTCCAGACCTTCGGTGGCTATCCGGCCGCCGCACCTGGCCAGAGCTTCACCTACACGGCGACGGTGGAAAACAACTTCCCCGCGCCGCTCTCCGCCCTCGGCCTCCTGACCGTCACGCTGCCGTCCGAGTTGGTCGGCGCCGTGGGGACGCTGGCGTTCCAGGTACCCAACGGGCAATCGGCGTCGCTCCGCACCGATACCACCGTCTCCTCGGGTGCCGGTCCGGGCACGGTGGCCATCGCCCACCAGACGTTGTCGGCGGTCTACACCGATATCAGCTCGGCCTTTACGTGGGACCCGCGCAACCAGGACTACCGGGCGCCGGCGAGTGGCTCGCGCCCCTGGTTTACGACCATCGCACCCGCACCGGGCTGGCCGACGGCCTACGTGCTCGCCGTGCTGGAGTCAAACGACACCGCAGCCGGGAGCAGCGAGGTCTCGGGACGCATCGTCGTCTACCAGGCTGGTGATTTTATCTCCAACACCTTCCTGCGAGCGGACGACGGCAGCGTCGTTAAGGCCGCGGCGCCGCCCGCCATCGCCTGCGCTACCAGCGGTATCTGTCTCGTGGCGTGGGCCGAGAAACATGCCACGACCAACTTCGACATTTACGGGGCCATCGTCCAGCCGAGCCTGACTCTTGGGCCGCGGTTTGCCATCGCCGAGGGTACCGGCGACGACCTGGCCCCGACAGTGGCGAGCGACGGCAACAACTTCGTCGTCGCCTGGGAGCGCGGCGGCGAGCTCTTCACGCGGTCGGTCTCGGGGGACGGCAGCAGCCTGGGAACCGCGCTGCCACTCGACAGCGCGCCCGGCACGAACTCGCGGGTCGCCCTGATCTGGGCCGGGCGCAACTACGTGGCCGTGTGGCAGAAGAACGGCGGTGGAACCACCGGCGCCGATGTCTGGTACGCGGACGTGGATGGCAACGGCCAGCCGGTCGCCGGGAGCAAGAGAGCGGTGGCTGCCAGTGTAGCCGACGAAACGTGGCCCCAGGTGGCCTTCCACCCCACCACCGGCCAGGCGCTGGTCGTCTACCTCTCCGGCGGCGGGGCGAGCGTGCGCGGCCGCCTGGTGCATGGGGCGACGGTCGAGAGCGAGATGGTCATCGGCAACCAACCGGGCACGAACCTGTTGCGCACCCCGCGGGTCGCCTTCGACAGCACCACAACCACGAGCACGAGCGCTCCCGGCTGGCTCGTCGCCTGGAACGTGACCGATAGCACCTCGTCCAGTGCCGTCTACCAGGCCCTGGCGCCCGCCGGCACGGCCCGTGCGCCCCAGCAGAGCTTCCGATACCAATACTACAGCTACCTGGGCTGCACCCGCTTCAGCTGCTTCCCGACGCTCGTCTCCGCTGAGATCGCGGCGCACGGAACGGGGCTGGCTTGCAGCGGCGCCCGCTGTGCGATTGTTGCCAACATTGCCTCGTGGAACGATCCCTCCGCTGCGAGGACCCTCTTCCTGGATCGCGTCCATCTGCGCCAGGTCGCGCAAGATACTTACAGCCGGAGTGACACCGTCTCGCTGCTGATCGATACTGACCAGCCTACTTCCACCATTCGGTTCCCAGCGACCGGGACCTATCGCGTGCCGGGCACCATCGTAGGCATCGGCGGCGAGGCCCGAGATCCGACGACAGCGGTGGACCACGTCGAGGTCCAAGTGGATAGCGGCAACTGGGAGACGACCAACGGGCGTGAAACCTGGAGTTATTCGTTGCAGGTCCCTTCGACCGAGGGCGTGCACACGCTGAGCAGCCGGGCGGTTGACCTCACCAACCAGGCCGGAGCGGCCAGCGCGCCGATCACCCTGGTTGTCGACGGGACGCCGCCAGCCCTGACAAGCGCAATCCCGAATAATCGCTTGATGACCGCGTCAAAGAACGCCGATGGTCTGTGGACGCTGGCGCTCTCGGGCACAGTCACCGACCCGCAGGCCGGCTCGCAGCCCGGGAGCGGCGTGCAGAAGGTGGAGGTGCTGCTCGAGCCGCACGGCGGTGAGTGGCAGGAGGCCACGCTGACCGGCGGCGCTGG
>DOUV01000791.1:0-4231 GCA_003520455.1 Chloroflexota bacterium
GGCCGCTTCGAGACCCTCTTCTTCGAATGGGAGCGTATCGACCCGAGCGCCTCCGAGCCGACGACGAATCTCTGGGTCCACGACCGTCGCTACGCCAGCGACGTGGTCAGCGGGCGCGGTGTCTACATAGCCAACACACCCAACCGCCACCTCGACCCGATCTTCCAACTGGTCAGCGGTCGCCCGATTTCCCCACCGGCCCGGCCCGAGCCTCCCACCCCACCACCGGTCGAGACGCCCACACCAGCGGAACCTGAGGTCTCGCTTGAAGACACCCTCAAAGCCGCCGGGCAACCGCTCATCATCCCGCTCAACAAGGATGCAATGTTCTACAAGTTCGCTCACCAGCACGATCTGGGCGAACGCTTGAGCCCCGAGTATGATCTGAGCTACAACGGCACGCCCTACCGCGCCCAAGTCTACGAGCGCGGCATCGTCTATGCGCCGGTCGGGCGCTGGGATGAGGTAACCTTCATCGCGCGCGAGAATTGAGGAGGCATCACGAGATTACTTCCCGCTTGCCGTCAACGGCAAGGAGTGGCTTGAACGCCCGGCGGGCACGTGTGTCCAGGCCCCGATCAACACTGACGCCGTAGTACACCCTCTGCTACGACACTCCCACCTGCACCCGCCGGGCAAGCGTGCGGCCCACCATCGCATCTACCGTGCGAACAAGAGTTCAATCTCCCACTTCTGATCACCGCTTCTGTCGCACACTTATGCTATTACTACAGTTGTAGATAATTGAGAGCATTGCGCATTTTGTAGTGACAGGCTTTGGCGAGGGCTTGATGAGCGCGACGCCAGCCCGACCAGGCCAAGACGAAGGCCGGATCGGGAACAGCGGCCCACAGGAGACGGCAGAGGAAGCGCCGGAGCTCAGCCAGGCTCAAGGGGACGAGAGGCCGCGCGGCGCCTTGAAGGTCGCCAAGCTGCCGGTGGGCGTTGCCTGGAAGGAGAGCCCCCCTTTTTGCGCCTGAGTCTGGTTGGCCTGGGCGCACATGCCAGTGAGAAAGGCGTGCGCCAGCCAGGCCAGGGTGAGATGCCGATACCAGCCGGTCCAGGAACGAACCTCAGCGTGATCGAGGCCGACCTCGCTTTTGGCGTCCTCACAGCAGGCTTCAACCGCCCAGCGGGTGCCAGCCTCCTGGACCAGAGTTTCCAACGCGGTGCCTGCGGGCGCCAAGCAGGCAGAGGCGGTCAGCTTGGTGGGGTCGCTCAAGCGGCGACGCACCAAGAGCCACCGGTCCCCGCCGTGGCGCAGGGGTGCCGTCAGTTTCCGCCGGTACCAGTCCTACCAGCGCGGCCCCTTGGCGCCAGGGCCGGCCCTCACGCGCGTCCAGCCTTCCGCTGGCAACTGCTCCAAGAGTTCGCTGACCCGCACCCGATACGGACCGATGGGCCAGGACGCCTTGGTCGAGACGTTCAGGCTGTCGCCCGTCACCCACGCCAACGGCACCTGGTGCTCGACCGCCCGCTTGCGCATCGCCCAGGCCTGGTTCGGCTTGCTGATGGAGTCCCCCTCATCCGGAATGCCGGCCATACGACAGCGCTCGCGATCAGCCGCCCATGCTTCTGGCATCTAGCGCGCACGGTCCACGAAGGTGTGTCCTTTCGGCGTGGCGGAGGCCAGGAAGACCCCCACCTGGCAGTTCTCGATTTGTCCTGCGGTCCCCCTGGACTGCCGCTTTACACCCGCCGAGCGTGTCCCCGTCTTGAGCAAACCCGTCTCATCCACCACCAAGACCGCCTGCTCATCCCCCAGCTGCGCGACCACAGACTCCCGCACGTCGTCGCGCCCCTCATCCGCCTCCCAGCCCGCGCGCTACAGAAACTGCGGCACGCCATAGGGGGTCTCGTCGCCACTGGCCTCCGCCAGTGGCCACCCGTTCTTGCGCTCGATCGGGCTCAACAATCCCTTGACGTACGCCCCAGCCCGCTCCCGCGCTTCCGACCGCGCGAACCGCGGCCCAATCCGTTCCAGCAGCTGATCCAACACCTCTGCCCATTTTTCGACTTACTCCGCCCCGGGCCTCACGGGGCGGCTGGCTGCTTACCTGCCGGATGACTCAGCGACCGAAGATTCTCACCAGCTCGTGGACACGCCGGCTCAACTCTGGGGTAAGGACCTCCTCGCGGTAGCGCCAGCCCCAGTTTCCGCTGGCCTGGCCCGGCATGTTCATTCGCGCCTCTGAGCCCAGGCTGAGGATGTCTTGCAGCGGAACGATCGCCTGATTCGCCACTGAAGAGAACGCCAGGCGCACCATCAGCCACGCAATCTCCGACCCATCGGTGTTGAGGTAGCGCCGAACGTAGTCGCGCTCGTGCTCGGTCGCCTTCTCGTACCACCCGAGCGTTGTGTCGTTGTCGTGGCTCCCGGTGAAGACGACCGTGTTGTGGGGATAGTTATGCGGCAGGTAGGGATCCGTCGCGTCGGCGCTGAAGGCGAACTGCAGGATGCGCATCCCAGGGAACCCGAGCGCGTCTCGTAGGGCCTCAACCTCGGGCGTGATATAGCCCAGATCCTCGGCAACGATAGGGAGAGCACCTAATCCAGCCTCAACCGCGGCAAAAAGATCCGCGCCTGGTCCCTTGACCCACCGGCCATTGACGGCGGTTCGCTCAGTCGCCGCCACCTCCCAGTAGGCCTCAAAGCCGCGGAAGTGGTCGATCCGGACGATATCAACCTGTGTGAGGGTGTGGCGGAAGCGCTCGACCCACCAGTGATATCCATTGGCTCGCATCCGGTCCCAGCGGTAGAGCGGGTTTCCCCACAACTGGCCCGTCTCACTGAAATAGTCGGGCGGGACGCCGGCGACGACGGTTGGCGAACCGCGCTCGTCGAGGTGAAAGAGATGCGGGTGCGCCCACACATCGGCGCTATCGTAGGCGACGAAGATGGGAATGTCGCCGATGATCTGAATCTCACGCTCGTTGGCGTAGGCCTTCAACCGTGACCACTGCCTGGCAAACTGCCACTGCAAAAACGTGTGGGCACGGACTTGGTCCTGCAATGCCTGGGTCCATTGTTGCACCGCAGCCGCCTCATGGTGAGCGATCTCCGGTTCCCACGTGCTCCATACCCCACCGCCATGTGCCTCTTTCAAGGCCATGAACAACACATAGTCATCGAGCCACTCCCGATTGGCAGCTACAAAGGATTGGAGTTCGGCCAAATCGGCCTCGGTGGCGCACGCGTCGAAGCGTTCGTAGGCGCGGCGGAGCAGCGGCCGCTTCCACTCGATCACCGGTCCGAAGTCGACCCGCTGCTCCGGGAAAGCAGAGGCCATGGCGAGGTCTGCCGGTACCAGCCAACCTTCGACGGCCAGTCGCTCCGGACTGATCAGCAAGGGGTTGCCGGCAAAGGCCGAGAAACTCGCATAGGGTGAATCGCCGTAGCCGGTCGGGCCAAGCGGCATGATCTGCCAGAGCTTGAGGCCACTCGTGGCGAGAAAATCGACAAACCGGAAGGCCGCGTCTCCGAGATCACCGATGCCGAAGCCGCCGGGAAAAGAGGTGGGATGCAACAGGATGCCGGTGGCGCGGGGAAATTTCATCGTCTGATCTCCTCATTCGCACGACAGGCGCAGGGCAAGGTACGGACAGCAAACACCCTCGCCCGCGGGAGTGTACTGGGAGAAAGCCGGCGTGTCCAACGGACGCTCACCTGACTGCCTGGTCAACGCGGCATGATCCTCCGTGACCGCGAAGAACTCTCCATCCGGTCAATGGTCAAGCCCCCAACTTCTTGAGCTTGAGCGCGTTCGCCATCAACAGCGGCATCAGATCCAGGTGACGAACGTGCCCTAAGCCACCGGTGGCGCAGGCGCGCTCGGTGAATCGGGCTGCAGGGCCAGGTCGAAGAAAACGGCTGTAAACCAGGACCGGCAGCGGGTGCCAGCTGTGGGCCTGCAAGATCACCGGTGTCGAATGGTCGCCGGTGATGGCGACGACCTCGGGCTCGGGTGCCAGGAGGGCCGGCAGGGCGCCATTGAATGTCTCGATCGCATGGACTTTGGCCTCGAAATTCCCATCTTCGCCGTAGCTGTCGGTTTTCTTGATGTGGAAGTAGATGAAATCGTACTCAGCATGATGCTGGCGGTAGGCTTCCACCTTGGCCTCCAACCGCTCGCCCTCTCCCTCAAGATCCACCGGCACCAGATCCATGCCTACCAGGCGCCCAAGCCCGCGATACATCGGGTAACTGGCGATCGTCCCCGGAGTCAGATGG
>DOUV01000791.1:4283-12348 GCA_003520455.1 Chloroflexota bacterium
GGAAGGTCGGGCAGGCCCGCAAAGCCGCGCAGTAATACGGTGTTCGCCGGGTACGCATCGGACGCATCAGACAGCGCCTCGGTCGCCAGCGCGATGAAGCGATTGGCAACGGAGGCCATCCGTGCCGCCGCCGGGCTGTCGGTGGCCGGCCGCGCCGCCAGCGGTGGCACACCGGTGACCTGAGGATCGGCATCGAGGACCTCGCCGCTCAGGCCCTCACCGGAGAAGACCACCACGAAACGGTACTCCGACTCGGTGTAGATCGAAACGTCGATATCACCGATGCGCGGGATTGCCGCCCGCAGGCGGGCGACCAGGGTCTCATTGAGCGCCGTAGGGATGCGCCCGGCCCGGCGGTCGGCAATCATCCCGTCGGGCCCCAGGGTGGCAAAATTACCGCGGGCCGCGACATCCTCCGGGCCCAGATCCAGCCCGATGCCGAGCGCCGAGAGCACACCGCGGCCAATCTCGAAGACCAGCGGGTCGTAGCCGAAGAGCGCCAAATGCCCCGGCCCGCTCCCCGGGGTAATGCCCGGCCCCACGGCCGTCGAGAGGCCGAGCATCGCGCCGCTCGCCAGTTCATCCAGAGCCGGCGTGCGCGCCGCCTCCAGTGGTGTGCGCCCGTCAACAGGCAGATCACCGATTCCATCCAGCACGATCAGAAGCACGCGGCTGCGTGTCTTCACGCTCAGTGCGCGCATCAGAGTAAGCTGGGGCGTATCCATAGTCTCTCCTTTTCACGCAGTTCCTTCAAATCCGCTCGGCGGTACCCCAGCATCAGTGCGGTGGCAGTCTGTGCGATGGTCGCCGGTTCTTCCACCCTGACCGCTGCCACGTGATTTGGAACGGGTTGCTTCCGCAGCCTACCCTTTGATCACCGCCAGCGGCTCGAGGCGCGCGACGATCCGGGCGATCCCGGCCCGATCGACGACCTCCACGACCTCCTCAACCTGCTTGTAGGCGAACGGGGCCTCCTCCGCCAGGCCGGGCATGCTGCCGGCCCGCACCCGGATCCCGCGCTCGTTCAGCTGCTGGCGCACCTCGGCGCCCCGGACTCGCTTCTTGGCCGCCGTGCGGCTGAGCATGCGACCCGCTCCGTGGCAGGTCGAGCCGAAGGTCTGCGTCATCGAGCCGGTGGTTCCGGCCAGCACGTAGCTCGCAGTTCCCATCGAGCCAGGCACGAGGACCGGCTGCCCGACATCGCGGTAATCGGGCGGCAACCCCCCGGCGCCAGGGCCGAAGGCCCGTGTGGCACCCTTGCGATGAACGCACACTTGCATCTGTCGGCCGCCGACCTCGTGCCACTCGATCTTCCCCATATTGTGAGCAACATCGTAGACCTGCCTCAGGCCGAAGGGGAGACCACTGCCCGCAAAGACACGCTCGAAGCTCTCGCGAACCAGCGCGGCCAGGGTCTGACGGTTGGCGAAGGCGAAGTTTGCGGCGCACCGCATCGCCGCGAGATAGGCCTGCCCCTCGGGCGAGTCCAGCGGCGCGCAGACCAACTCGCGGTCGGGGAGCACGATGCCGTAGCGAGCCACCGCCCTCTGAAAATCGCGCACGTAGTCCGTGCACACCTGGTGGCCCAGACCGCGCGAGCCACAGTGGATCAGGACGACGATCTGACCAGGCCGCAGGCCAAAGGCATCGGCACTGGCAGTGTCGTAGGTCGCTACAACCCGGTCCACCTCGAGGAAGTGGTTGCCGGCGCCCAAGGTCCCGAGTTGCTCGCGCCCGCGCTCGTGAGCGCGGGCACTCACCCGGGCTGGATTGGCCTCGGGCATGCCTCCCTGCTCCTCCGTATGGACGATGTCGTGCTGCGTCGCCAGGCCCTGACGCAGGCACCACCCGGCGCCCTCGCTCAACACCTGGTCGAGCTCACGGTCATTGAGGCGAAATCGACCACCCCGGCCAACCCCGCTCGGACAAGTTGTATAGAGCGTGGTCGCCAGGTCGTCCAGGAAGGGCTCGGCCTCTTCCGCACCGAGATCGGAGGCCAGGAGCCGGACGCCGCAGTTGGAGACGACAAACTCGTTGGCGATGAAGTTGTGGTCGGGGTGAGCAACAGTGAAATCGTAGACGCACCCCTCAAAGTCCACGGGCTCAATCGCCTCGATCGTCGCCCACACCATGCCGCTGTCCTCGATGCCTGCTCGCGCCTGAGCGCAAAACTCGTCGAAGGTTTCAAATTCCGGCCCGATCCGCCGGGAGGCAAGGCGCCCGCCGGAGAGGCGTCGTTCGACCAAGTGCTGACTGGCGCGTTCGCCCACCAGCCCAGGATACATCGCCTGGGGCGAACTGCCGGCCGCGCCCAGCGCCGGTGCCTGGGCTGCGAGCTCCTCACGCCGAACGATGATCCTGGCCTTGCGCTTCAGATAGTCAGCCGCTGCCAGGGCGAGCCTCCGGCGCTTGTTGTTATATTCAAAGCCGATACGGCTCCACAGATTGATGAGGCTCTCTGGTTGTGAGGAGAGGATCAATCGCAGCCGGTACGATCGGGTACCATCCACGTTGACCTGCGCCGTCCGCTGGCTGATCGTCCTGGTCTCAACCCCAAATCCCTCGAGCAACTGCGCCAGCTCTTCCAGGAACTGCCTGCAACCCTCAACAGAGCCCTCAGGCTTATTCAGCGAGAGCACAGGCATGTCGAAGTTGTAACGGCGCTTTGCAGATGCCTGAGGGGCCGACAACTCTGCCCCGAAGAGGGCGGCCAGGAAGAGGCGCTGCTGCCAGCGGGGTGCGGCGAAGAGCCAGGACGGGAGGCGGTAGGCCTGACTGGCCCTGGCGCCGACCGGCGCCCCGAGCGCGACCAGGAGAGCCACAAACGCCGTGCTGCCGACGGTAAACGCCGCCCCTACTCGATCAAACTCGTCGTCGTTGCAGGCCGCGCTAATTCGGTGGCGCCGGGAGCGCACGTGGACAGGCGAAGGAGAGAAACCGACAAGAGAGACATCAGCCCGGATCTGTTCAAGCTCAGCCGGGTCCCCGTAAAACGAGGCCATCCCCGGGTCAGGACCACCGCCGAAAAACAGATGCCCACCGCCGACGAGGTACCCCAGGATCTTGATGAGATGCGGGAGCTTCGGCGAATCGGCCCGTAGGGGCAGAAGATCGCGGCGCCGGAGCTGCGCCAATAGTTGCCCCAGGACATTTCCTGCGGTTCCCTTCCCCTGCTCGCTGAGCAGACGCGCGATGTCCTCCTCATCGACCAGCACCGTATCACCGGGATCCTCGTAGGGAACTCCCTCGAAGGGATAGCAGGCGACCCGGTCGCCCGGAGCCAGCCGTTCCAGTGCCACCATGCCGTCCGGGGTCCAGAAGGGATGGTCTGCGGTGGCAACAATCTCGTCCCCAGCGGTGGTGGTCAGGCGATAGACCGGCCCGCGCGGAGGCTGTGTGAGATAGCGGACCACCGCCGTCGTATCATCACAGCCGGCCGCCAGGCGCTGGCAGCGCAAAATATCGGTCTGCCAGGTCGTTTCCATCTCGGCGATGGACCAGGTGTAGCCATGGGTGTGCAAGATTCGGCTGTCGCCGGAAAGACAATTGATATCGTACCCAATGGCTCCAGGTGAGATGATTCCGTCCGGCAGGCGCGTCGCCGCCACACCGCCGACGGGGAAACCGTAGCCCTGGTGGACGTCGGGCATCGCGATGGTGTACTGGACCACGCCCGGGAGCGTGGAGGCGTTGACGAGTTGCTCCAGACTCTTGTCATCGAGCGCCTCAGCAAGGACTTCCTCGCTCGCGTACACGCGGGCCGGGACACGCATGTCGGACCGAAACGACGCGGGAATCTCCCAGACGTACTCTCCGACTCGCTTGAGATCACTCTTCTTGACCATCAGTCGCACCCCCTTTCCCCCGATCTGAGGCATCAGATGTCAAAGTAGACCTCGGCCACCCAGGCACCACCCGCCTCGTAGAGCCGCAGACCGTGATAGGTAACCGCCTTGATCGCACGCAGCGGCTGTCCGGCGAGCCGGCCACCCTCGATGACCGCTTCGAGGCGGGTGGGCAGCCACGTGGTGACCTCGCAATGGTCGTAAACCTCACCCGTCGTCTCGTGCAAATAGAGCAGTTCGCTGAGCCAATCGACGAGCAAGCTCTCGGCATCGAGCGACTCGACCGTCACGAGCCGACGCCGGTCGCGATTGCCGGGCCTCCCTCCGATCAGCCCAAACATCCCGATGGCTGCGCAGGCGAAGAGTGCTGCAGGCGCCGCGCCCCGAACTCGGAGACCCACCTCAGCGGTGTGCGAGAGCTCTTCGTAGTCGCATTCGGTCATCGTTTCCTCTGCCCCAGAGAAGCGAGCCTGGGTGAGCGCACCCACAGCCTATTCCTATTATACCGCAGGAAATCCATTCCGCGGCGAAACAGCGGCCCGATTGGATCGCGAGTACGGAAATGAGGCCCTTTCTATAGTCTATAACTACAGTTGACAGTCCCGAAATTGCTGGCCATACTTTAAGTGTCGGACGAATGTCACTGTCGAGGGGCATCTCCATTGCAAGCGAGCCCAGACCCTTTCGTGAGCGTCGACCGTTTCAGCGACAGACTGCTTCTGACCGGCTGGCCCCCTTGTTCACCCCCATGAGTGCCCGCGTCGTGGGCACTGTCTTCGCACCATTCGATCAGGGCAGCCCGTCGGAGCGGGGCAAGAACGACGATTGTTCGTGACGGGCGTGATACGAGATTGGAGATCAGCGACCCCTTCCGAGTGGGAGGCCGAAGAGCCCCAATCCCGACGCTCTGATCCCCGGCAAGGGAAACTCACCACCCCCGGTTGTAAAGAGGAGTCGAATAGTTCATTCACCATGGACGCGCGAATTGAGCAGGCTCGCCAGCGAGCACTGGAAATTCTCCACCGCTGTGTGACACCCCACGGATTCCGGGCCTCGGCGCTGGCGGCCGGCTACCCCCAGGTCTGGGCCCGGGACAGCATGATCAGCTTCCTGGGCGCCGCGGCCAGCGGCGATCCAACCCTGATTGCCGCCGGCCGGGCGTCGCTGGAAACCATGAGCGCGCACCAATCCAGCCGCGGCCTGATCCAGCTCAATGTCAACCCGGATAGTGGCTATGTGAGCACAGAGAATGCCGGGAGTGTCGACGCCAATCTGTGGTACATCCTTGGGCACTACCTGCACTTCCAGGTGACCGGCGACATGTCCTTCCTGGCGCAACACTGGCCCACGATTGACCGGACACTCCTGTGGTTGGAATACCAGGATATGAACGAATGCGGTCTGATCGAGGTACCGGAGGCCGGCGATTGGATGGACCTGCTCGCCGTACGTTACAACGTGCTCTTCGACAACGTACTCTACTACGCTGCAGTTCTCGCTCACCGGCAACTCGCTCAGGCGCTCCCGCCGCCCACGCCCCGGCATCGGCCCGAGGTTGATGCGGCCGGGATCCACGAACGGCTCAATCTCCTCATGTGGATTGACCGCTGCTGGGTCGCCGAGCATTTTGCTGAGCACCTGGAGAAGCTCAAGGCCATGCGCCTCGAGTGGTTTATGCTCTACCACAACATGGGCACCATCTCCAGCCGCCCCTTCTACCTGCCCTGGGTCGCGTTCCGCGAGTATGGTGATTGGTGCGACAGTCTCGGCAATTTGCTTGCCATCCTGACGGGCGTCGCCGATTACCACCGCTCCGAGCACATCCTGCGCTACATGCGCCAGGTAGGGATGGCCGAGCCCTACCCGACCAAGGCGATCTATCCACCGATCTTTCCAGGTGAGAGCAGCTGGCGCGAGTACTATCGCAGCCGCAACCTGAATCTGCCGCACCAGTACCACAATGGCGGTATCTGGCCGTTCATCGGCGGCTTCCACGTGGCGGCGCTGGTGCGACACAACTACCGGCGGGAAGCCGAGCGACTGCTCGGCCAGCTCGCCGAGGCCAATCGCCAGGGAACCGACAGCGAGTGGGAGTTCAACGAGTGGATGCATGGCGAGAGCGGCCATCCGATGGGCTTTGCCCAGCAGGCCTGGTCGGCCGCTATGTTCCTCTACGCGGAGCACGCCGTTCTCACTGGCGAGTTGCCGCTCTTCGACGCACTGTTGGCCGCCGCGCCGGCTCCCGCGTTAGCCACTGAGGTCAATGATGTGATCATGCGCCCCGGTGGCGGGCCGGTGGGCTGAGGCTGCCAGTACCAAAGCGGTCTTGTCCGTCGCCCCCTCGCCGCATACTCTGAACCCGTCACGAAGAATTCACACCCGCTCGAAAGTCGAACATCCCCAACCGGGGAACGCAGGAAGACTCGCCGGCACTCGAGGGAACCCCAAGAGATCCTGCGAGTTCCATGGAAACATTGGTGGTGACTATGAACACCTCTCCCTACGATGTCGTCGTCATCGGTGCCGGTCCGGCGGGTGCGACCACAGCTCGTGCCGCCGCTCGCGGTGGGTTGCGAGTGCTGCTCGTGGACAAGCGCGCCGAACTCGGCGCGCCGACACAGTGTTCCGGCGCCATCAGTGCCAGTGCCCTCCGCGAAGCCGGGGTCCCGGTTGATGACGAGTACATCTGCTCCCAGGTCCACGGCTTCATCACCTATGATGCCCTGGGCACACCCGCCGTCATCGACTACCGCCGCTATAAGCCCGATCCCATCGGCTACTGCGTCGAGCGCAAGCGGTTCGACCGCTACCTCGCCCGCCTCGCCACACAAGCGGGCGCCGACCTCCTGCTCAAGACCACCGCCGAGTCGCTGGAGCGGGAGGGGCCCTGGATGCGGGTGTGCTTGCGTCGCCTCGGCCGGGCCGAGACGGTGCGGGCGCGGGTTGTGGTCGGCGCCGATGGCGTGATGAGCCAGGTTGGCAAGTGGGCGGGACTGCGGACGTTTATCAAAATGAGCGAGCTCGCCTCGTGCCTCCAGTTCGTCATGGACCGCGTCCCGACGGATGGGCTGCTGGAGATCGTCGCCGGCCACGAGTGGGCCCCGGGTGGCTATACCTGGGTCTTTCCGCGCGGCGGCAGCCTGGCTGAGGTCGGCCTCGGCATCATCCGCACCGAGACCACCCGCGATGCCCGCTGGCATCTCGATCATTTCATCCGTGACTCGTGGATGGCCGGCCGATTCAAAGAGGGACGAATCCTCGAAGTGACCGGCGGCGGGGTGCCGCTGGCGGCTCCGCTCAAGAAAATGTACGCCGACGGTGTGATCCTGGTCGGCGATGCCGCCCGCCACGTCAACCCCTTGACGGGTGGCGGCTTGCACACGGCCCTGCGGAGTGGCCTCATCGCGGGAACATTCCTGGTGGAGAGCCTCCTGGCCGGCGCGCCCGGCGATGACGCCCACCTTGCCGGATACCAGAAGCGCTGGACGACCACACTCGGCGAACAACTGTTGCAGCTCTACGAGATCAAGGCGCGCATCTTCAGTGAGCGCGAGATTGCCACTCGCGACCGCCAACTTTTCGAGACCCTCGCCAACTATTTCGCGCCGGCGTCGCCGTTCCGCAAAGTCTAGCGCGCCGGCGCTCATGAGCATCGTGATGCGTGAAGTCACACATCACCCATCTCGGGCACCTGTGGGCAAAGGAGATTGAGATGGCCAGGACCGGCGTGATCTTCAACATCGATTGGAACGGCTGCATCCGCTGCGGAGCCTGCGTCGCCGTCTGCCCCCACCCCGAGCCGTTCACGACCCCCTTTGATACCATCGCCGTGAATCGAGCGTGTGTCGTCGCCTGCATGCTCTGCGAGCGCGTATGCCCGCTGACCGCGATCACCTCTCACTCAGCAACCAACCGTCCAGTCGCCGTTCGGGCGTGAACGCGACGCTGCGCCGCTGGCTCCTCTATCCAAGCATAGTCATGGCGGGCAGCGCCGTAGGGTGGAGCTTGACAAGCGCTCGCCTGCTCGGCCTCGGCTACGACGTGCACGTCCACGCCCTGGTCTTCGCCCTGGCACTGCTCTTCTACAACCGGGATCGGCTGGCAGATTCGAGTGAGCCGGACGATCAACTCAACATGGCGGAACGGGCGCAGTGGGTGGTCGCCCATCGGCGTGCACTGCGCCTCCTCGTCGGCGCGGCCGCAGCCGCGAGCGCGCTCCT
>DOUV01000796.1 GCA_003520455.1 Chloroflexota bacterium
CGCAGCGCTCGTCGCGTTCCGAATCACCGATCACCAGGACGCGGACGGGGCGCGGGAGAGCCCGCGCGAGCGCCGCGACCGCCGGGGCGAGTTTGCGGGTAACAGGCTCAACGACAATGAGAAGGTCGGCGTGGCGGGGCGAAGTGACCGCCTGAAGCTGCGGGTCCGCATGTGCCAGGGCTGCCAAAAAATGGGCACCGCTCCCACCATCGACGGCCAGGTAGCGGTGTTGCTGCCTGCTCATCCAGGCGAGCCACCCCTCTCTCGGCCTCTCCGCGAGCTCAGCGCTCCCAGTCAAAAGCACCCTCCTTCCACGCAAAGGCGATTGCGGCGGTCAGGATGGCGATGAAGACGAACATGTCGAGGAACGCGACCAGCCCAAGGCGCTTGAAGACCACCGCCCACGGAAACATGTAGACCATTTCCATGTCGAAGGCCACGAAGAGCAGCGCCAACACAGCGTAGCGGATCCGAAACTGGACCCACGTCTTGTGGCCGGTGCGCCCACCGTGTTCGGGCGGCGGGTTCTCAGATGGGGGACGGGCCCGCGGTTCCAGCCATCGTCCCAGGCCAACCGTGAGCAGGCCAAGCCCGACCGCTACCACCAGCATCGCCGCGGCGACGGCATACTGCCCACTGATATCGCTGATCATGCTCGTACGATCTGCATTCCCGCCGGTCTGGCGCGATGAGACACTATTCCTGCTCCTCGCCCCGTGGCTGGCCTGCATAGCGTCCTGGGTTCTGGTCGAACTCCCGCTTGCAGCCTGGCGCGCAAAAGTAATAGGTCTGGTCCCGATAGACGCTGGTCAGCCCCGTTGAGGCCGCCTCTCGCTCGTCAACCTGCATTCCACACACTGGATCGGTCGCCATTCCGGTTCCCTCCTTTACACGCACGCTCATAATACCGCGCGCACGGACTCCCGATTGTTTTGCACGAGTCGCTTCTGACACTGTCCCTGCTCCGTGACAGAACCCCCCTTTCTCAGAGAGGGGGACGCCGGACGATTCGCAACACGTGAGGGAGCAGTGGACAGACGTCCAGCTCGCGCAGCAATGTTCCCTCGCGAGATGACTCTATCGTGGAGCCGATCCGCCCGAAACCCGCGTGCCCCTCACGAACCTGACGCCCAGGGAGTAGTGCCAGCAGTCGACACTCTGCCTGATTGGACTGTTGGAGCAATTCAAGTGCCAGCAGCTACTATTGACCATAGTACTATAGAAATATACGGTCCGACAAGACTGAGAAACAGCCGACAGGATCGGGCGAGGCGGAAGGCGCGAGGCAGTGATCTCGCCCGGGCGGCGTGGGCGTGATCGAGGAAGTGCCTTTCCAGGGCTCAGCCCGAGGAAATGAGACGGAAGATGGGGCATGAAACCCAAGGCCGCGTTCGGGCGCCGGCCGGACAACCGGGCAGTCAACGCCAGGAATGAGGACAAGAGGCGGCCCAAACTCATCGCATGCGACCTCCTCGCGGTTCGAGATGCTACTGCATTGTCTCCGCCACCTGAGCATTGTATCGCGCGAGCGCCAACAAGGGGAAATAGACTCGGTAGAGGTCGTATCTGAGGTAAAACGCTTTGGGAAAGCCCGTGCCGGTGTAGGCATCCTCCTCCCATGGCCCCTCTTCCTGCTGAGTTCGCAGTAAATAGTCGATTCCCGCTTGCACTGCCGGACTGAACGTCTCGCCGGCCGCAATGAGCCCGATGAGCGCCCATGCCGTTTGCGAGGCCGTACTCGGGCCGGTGCCGCGATAGGCTGGGTCGTCGTCTTCGTAGCTTCGACAGGTTTCGCCCCAGCCTCCGTCAGCATTCTGCCGAGACGCCAGCCAGGCGACCGCCAGGCGGTCGCCTGCGTGTTCAGACGCCTCGCTCACCGCCCCTAAGGCTGCCAGCGCCAGGCCCGTTCCGTACAGGTAGTTCACGCCCCAGCGTCCGTACCACGCTCCATCAGCCTCTTGCGTTGCCTTTAAATAGGCGACGGCTCTGCCGAGAGCAGGGCTCTCCCGATCGAGCTCTCCCAGGAGTTCGACGACATGAGCGGTCACATCGGCGCAGGTTGGATCGAGGGGCGACATGAAATCAGCAAAGGGAACATGGGCTAGAATCTGCCTGTCATTATCCCGATCAAAGGCCGCCCACCCGCCATCCCTGGACTGCATACTCAACGTCCAACGCAGCGCCCTGTCGATTGCCTCTGCTTTGGCTCCCTCCTCCGCCGTCGAGAGTTGGACTTTCCGCAGTGCCCGGGCGACCACAGGCGTGTCATCGAGGTCGGGATCTGGACCAGCGGGCCGAAGCGCACCCCTTCCATGTCAACCAGCAGCTGGCGTTTGCGCCCCGTGACCTTTTTTCCCCCGTCGAACCCGCGGTCACCCCCGGCTTCGGTCGTCTTGACGCGTTGGCGATCGATGATCGCCGCACTGGGGTGCGGGTGGCGACCCGTGGCCACCCGAACTGCTTCCCGCACCGTCGCCTTGAGCCGTGGCCAGGTGCCGTCTTGGCGCCATTTCTTGTGATAGGAGCGAACACGGCTTTCTTCCGGAAAATCATGTGGCAGATAGCGCCATTGGCACCCGGTTCGAAGCATGTCCAGCCGGGCATTGACCACTTCCCGCAGGTCGAGCGTGCCAGGGTGGCCCGGGCCGCCTGTCCGTTCGACCAGCGGTTTCAGCCGCTCCCACTGCTCATCGGTCAAGTCGGAGGGGTACGGTTTGCGCTTGGTCTGCTCGTTCATGGCTCCATCGTCCCGTAAATTGTTGCGCTTGCGAGTGATCTTTTGGCTATTTTAGTGATTGTTCGCCGTTCCGTGAAGTGGAATTTTCCCACACGCTCTAAAATGCCCAGAATTTCCTTAAACGTGAGATTTCTACTACCAAGGATATATCGCTCGCCAATTCGTCCCCTTTCCAGGGCAAGCACGTGTCCCACGGCAACATCCTCAACATCCACCACATTGAGCCCTGTGTAGGCGGCCAGGGCCAGCAATGCCAGGGGAGGGCCGCTGCCGGCACGAGGTCCGCAACTTCAGCGAATCCTCAGGGAGCGCTCAGGATCCCCTCAGACGCCGGAAGTAGCCTGGGATACCAAACGCGCAGACATCTGCCGGGCAAGGGGCTGAGATGACGCTGCAACCAAGAACAGAGCGACGATGGCACGTGGCAGGGGCGGGGCTTCTGGTTATATTGATCCTGATGCTCTCGGCGTGTGGCCGTCCCGGAGCTGCCCAGACTCAGACCGGCCAGCCCGGCAGCGTCCAGGCGGCGCCAGCTGCAACCGATGAAGCCGTCCCTGCCAGGCACAACCGGGCGAGCTTCCCGGTGCAAACGAGTGAGGGTGGTCAGGTCAGCGTGGCCGTCACCTGGAGCGGGCCGGCGACCGGCCTGGTCTTCGATGTGGCGATGAACACCCACTCCGTCAATCTCGACGGCTATAACCTGAAGCAGTTGGCCGTCCTGCGGACCGATCAAGGCCAGGAGGTACGGCCGAGCGGCTGGGAGACCTCCGGCGGTGGTCACCACCGCGCTGGCACGCTCATCTTCCCTGACGAGGGGCGCGACGGCCGACCGGTGCTCGGTGCTGAGGTGCACGCGGTGACCCTCGTCATTCGCGACGTCGCAGGCGTGCCCGAGAGGAGCTTCCAATGGACGTGGTAGCCACGGACGTGGTAGCCACGCCCGTCTTCGACGATCAGCGCTTCGCCGTCCGCGGCATGACCTGCTCGTCCTGCGTCCGGCTCGTCCGGCAAGCCCTCGAGGCGGTGTCTGGCGTGCTGGCGGCCTCGGTCGACCTGGAGACGGCCTCGGCCACCATCCGCCACGACCCCCTGCACACGCTCGACATGGCCGCGTTGCAGGCGGCCGTGGCTGCGGCCGGTTACGAGCTCGGCGACGCCAGCGACGAATTGCGACCCGAGTTGGCCGCCTTCCCACGCCGGCTGGTCCGGCCCTTCGGCGCCGCCCTGCTCGCCAGCGCCGGCCTCTTGGCATTCTATCTCGCCGTGATCACCATCGCGCAGGACTGGCCGCACGCGCTCCAGCAACTCAGCACAGACCGCTGGTTTGTAGCGGCCATCGCTGCCGGCTTCGGCACGCAGATGGGGCTCTTCACGTTCCTGCGCAGCCTGCATTCCCGCGCGACGGCCAGCGGCGTCGCCGCCAGCACCGGAACGAGCACGGTGGGCATGCTGGCCTGCTGTGCCCACCACCTTGCCGACATCGCGCCGATCCTGGGACTCTCGGGGGCAGTGGTCTTCCTCGACAGCTACAAAACGCCACTCCTGTGGCTCGGGATCGTGATGAACCTGCTGGGGATCATCTATTTGGTTTGCCAACTCCGTCGCTGTCAGCAGCCCGCCGACTGTCATCCGGGATAACCGCGGGCGGCCCAACGCGACAGGAGAGGCGCGCCTGGGGCGTGCGGCGCCAGAGTGCTGGCCTGCTAACCGTGCCTGGCGATCTCGAGGAGAACGGTGATCCACGATCAAACCGTCCCCGGCTGGTGCGGGGACGGTAGCGATCGATACACGGAGCCGAAAAGGATATCTCGGTGAAACAGTACGTACGCAGTGTGTTGCTGGCGCTCCCACTCGTCCCGATTCTTTTGACGAGTGCCTGCTCCCCCGGAGCGGTGCATGAAATCCAACTGGCGCCGTTGTCAGAGCTACCCGCCCAAATGCAAAACGCGGCGCCCCGGATTCGGGAAGCCTACCAATTTGCCGTCGCGAATCCGGCCGCGTTGCAGAATGTTCCCTGCTACTGTGGCTGTGTCGGAATGGGGCACAACAATAATTACGCCTGCTACATCAAGGAGGCCCGGGCTGACGGTACCCTGGTATTCGACGAGCACGCGCTGAATTGCCTCGTCTGTGTGGACATCTCGCAGGATGTCATGCGTCTCTCGCGAGAGGGGAAATCTGCACCCGCGATTCGCTCGTTTGTCATCTCGAACTACAGCCGGTTTGGGCCGCCGACCCAATAGGCGTCGCCCATCCAAGCAACTGGGGAGGAAGCCCGCCCGGTGACAGCACCCAACACGTTGTTGCCCCTCCTCATGAAACAGGTGGGGGGCGTGGGCTGGATGCCGACGCCCCCCACCTCGTTCGTGCAGGCCTGCGGAGGACTCAACAGGTCTGTTATTGCTGGCGACTGCCGCGGCCGGGCCGGTGGGCTGAGAGCCGGCCGCTTCGCTCATGCTCAAGATGCGAGGGAGCCGCCCAGTTGCACACGGCGCAGCAGTTGGGCGTTGATGGCCACGATGATCGTACTGAGAGACATGAACAGGGCGCCGATGGCCGGTGAGAGCAGGATCCCAACGGGCGCCAGGATGCCGGCGGCGAGCGGCAGGGCCACGACGTTGTAGCCGGTCGCCCAGAGCAGATTCTGAATCATCTTGCGGTAGCTGGCCCGGCTCAACTCGACGATCTTGACCACATCCAGCGGGTTGCTCCTGACCAGGATGATGCCGGCCGACTCCACCGCCACGTCGGTGCCGCTGCCGATAGCGATACCGACATCGGCGCGGACCAGGGCGGGTGCATCGTTGACGCCGTCGCCCACCATCGCTACCTTCTTGCCCTGCGCCTGCAGGTCCGCCACCTTCTGGTCCTTGTTCTCCGGCAAGACCTCCGCAAAGTAGAGGTCGATCTCGAGTTCCTCGGCGACCGCTTTGGCTACCTCCTCGCTATCGCCGGTGAGCATGGCGACTTGAATCCTCATCTCGTGCAGCCGTTGCACGGCCGCCTTGCTCTCGGGCCGGATTACATCGGCCAGAGCGAGCGCGGCGACCACCTGCTCGTCTTGCGCGAGATACACCGTGGTCTGTCCCTTCGACCCGGCCTCCTCCGCGAAGCGGGCCAGGGCGGGCGGCAGCGTCAGGCCCAACATCTCCAGCAGGCGCGGGCCACCGACGTATACGGCGTGGCTATTCCACTGCGCGCGGACCCCGCGACCCTTCAGCGCCTCAAACGCCCCGATCTCAGCCAGGGGAAGGCGGTGTCCTTCGGCGGCCTCCCGGATAGCCCGGGCAATGATGTGCTCGGAGTCGCCCTCGATCGCGGCGGCCAGCGCCAGGGCACGCGCTTCGTCCCAGCCCTCGACGGTCGCCACGCCGACGACCCCCTGCTCGCCCTTGGTGAGGGTCCCGGTCTTGTCGAAGATCACGATGTCCACCTCGCGGGCCTGCTCCAGCGCCATCCGGTCGCGTATCAGAACGCCGTTGCCGGCGGCCATTGAGGTGGTGATAGCCACCACCAGCGGCACGGCCAGACCGAGCGCGTGGGGGCAGGCAATCACCAGGACCGTGGCGACGCGCTCGACCACCTGGACGTTGAAGCCTGTAGCGACGATCCAGGCCCCGGCGGTAACGGCGGCGACGCCCAGGGCAATATAGAAGAGCCAGGCCGCGGCGCGGTCGGCGAGGAGTTGGGTACGGGATTTACTCTGTTGCGCTTCCTGCACCAGGCGCGTGATGCCTGCCAAAGCCGTCTCCTCGCCAACAGCGGTCACCAGCACACGCAGGCTCCCATCGCCGTTGACCGTGCCGGCAATCACCTCCGCCCCAGGCACCTTCTTCACCGGGCGCGACTCGCCGGTGATCATGGCCTCGTTGACATCCGATTCGCCCTCGACCACCGCACCATCGGCAGGGATACTGGCGCCCGGGCGCACCAGCACCCGGTCGCCGGCTCGGAGCCTCTCCACTGGCACCTGCTCGACACGGCCGTCGGGTCCGATACGCTCGGCCGTGTCGGGCATCAGTCTGGCCAGTTCATCCAACGCGCGCGAGGCCTGGCGCACACTACGCATCTCCATCCAGTGGCCCAGCAGCATCACGTCGATCAGGGTCACCAACTCCCAGAAGAAGCCGCCCCCCGGACGAATGAAGAGCGCTGCCAGGCTATAGACAAAGGCGACGGTGATCGCCAGGGAGATGAGAGTCATCATGCCTGGCTGGCGATTCTGGAGCTCGGGGACCGCCATCTGGAGGAAAGGTACGCCACCGTAGAGAAAGACGATCACAGCAAAGTGCGAACCGATCCACTGGCTGCCGGGGAAGGGGGGCGCCGTGAATCCCAGCCACTCCTGGAGCATCGGGCTGTAGAGCAGCACCGGAATGCTGAGCACGAGGGAGACCCAAAAGCGCCGGCGGAACATCGCCTCGTGGCCAGTGTGATCGACGTGGGCGGCGTGGGCCCCCTCGGGCGCAGGGTGGCCGGCATGGGCGCCGTGCTCCATCGCCTCGCGCGCTATGGCACCATGTTGGGCCGTGTCAAGAATCAGGCCGTACTCAGCACCATGCCCGGCACCCGCCCCGACGTTGGTTTCCGCCTCAATGGCCTGCTCGGCCTGGGCTTCAGGGTCGTGAATATGTTCATCGCCATCACCACCATGAGCACCCTCACGGTGGCCGGCCGGGCCGCCCCCCTCGTGCGCCGGGTGAGCCTCGGAGGGGTCTCGGTGCGCGTGGTGGCTGGCAGGGTGGTCATGGTGCGGGTCGTGGGGCTCCGGTTTTCCCATCTGAACCTTCTCCCATTCTCGCAGCGCGTTCTTTCAGCAGCAAAACACGGGCCAGCACGGTCATGGTGTACAAGTACCAATCTTACTACCAGATCACACGGCTTGTACAGTCCCGCTGCGAACCACGGAAAGAACTGCTCCCTCTGCCACGATTCCCGCTTGCCAGGCTCCTGCTATTTGAAGGGGCCTCAAGAAGTTCTGGGTGAAGACCAGCCGGGTGCCCCACTGCTGGCCGGAAGACCGAATCACGGAGCCCCGCCGGTCGTTGTTGTCTGGGAGGCAGCCTGCATGAGCCACGGCAGATAGAGGGGGAAGCCTGGCGGCGGCGCGGCCCGGTTGTCTGGCTCGTCCACCACGAGCGGTGCACGGGGCATCGACTTGCTCCAGTTGGGTACGTCCGTAGCCGTATCAGGCGCCGACGTGACGTCCAGCGTGTAGGCGGCAGGGCTGTAGCCGCGGACCTCGGCAAGGTAGAGACCATCCTGGGGTGCGATCAACGCCACGCGCTCACCGCCGGTGGCCGCGTCGCTCCACCAATCTGGCCCGGCCGCGTTGCCGGGCCGCCAGACATAGAGATCCGGGTCACCGGCTGCGGGGCGCACGCTGATCGTCAGGGATTCGCCGGCGTGGAGAACCCACCGGTAGTGGTGCACCTGACTGTGATCGATGGTCGCACCGTCACTCAGCAGATTGATCATTGCCGTGACCGGTGAGCTGACATTCCAGGCCGCGTCTGCCAACCAGACGGTGATGTACTTTACGCCCGGCGAGGGTGACAGTTCCCAGGTGACCGTGGAGGCAAAGGCTTGCCAGCCGCCCATCCGGTGCCGCATCCCGCCACCATGGCCGCCTGTGTGGGGGTCGCGCCAGCCAGCGTCGGAAGCCCAGATTGACTCGCGGATGTACATCCAGGCGACGCCACTGCCACCCGGATCGTCGGTGGCGGTGAGAGTCAGCGCGATCGTGGGGACGGTCGTGATTGGGGCACCACCGTTAGCAAGGAGGCTCCCTGTGGGCGCGGTAGCATCCCCGCCGGGGGGCGCGCCAGGGTCAGGCGTTGTCGTCATCATCGGCGTCGCCATGACCGTCATGGTGGGCATCGGGGCCTGGGTCCCCGTCGCCATCGGGGTCATCATCGGAGTCATGGTGGGCATGGCGCCCTGGGTTCCCGTCGCCATCGAGGTCATCATCGGGGGCATCGTGGGCATCGAGCCCTGGGTGCTCGATGCCACTGGGGTCGCGGTGGCAGGATCGAGGTGGGCAGCAAACACCGGGCTGAGCTTTCCTCGGCCCGTCAGGCCCGTACCGGCCGCCGCCGTCAGGCTCGCCAGAATCAACCACCCGGCAGTGGCAAGAAGTGTCCTGCGCCTCATCGGCGTCTCTCCTGGTAGGGATCGGGGGAAACGTGTCATTCGTCGAACCAAAACGGAGACAGCGCTCCGGCCAGAACCGTCGTTTGCCGGCGGCGTCCGCTTTCATAATATCAACGCCATATGTGGACGATGTAAAGACGGAATGAGCACGAGATGAAGAGGACACCGACCGTGCTCACGCCGCCGGCCCCACAGAGACGCCCGCGCCCGTCCGTTGCCCGAGCCGGCCCCCTTAGAAGGCTGGGGCGAGCCCTGTTGCCATTGTTAAGATGCGACGCACCTGTCTCCGCCGGAAGGGCGTCCGCCAGGGTGCCAGGCGGCCTCTCGCTCCCTCGAAGGCCACGGCGACGGTGCGTCGCATCTCGCCGCCCGACGCTTTTTCGCAGGCATGGCTTGCGACTTCTGGCTCTTGACATTCTAGTAACTGGAAACCCTATTATGATGCAGTTCCAGCAGGAAAAGGCGACGCGCGCTTGCTGCGTCGTGGAAAGGCGAATGAGTGTGGTGGAATCCAAGGACATCATCGAGAGGGCCCTTCGACAGGCAGGAATCTCACCTGGCCGCTGTGGCACGGCGCGCGGCAGCGAATTAACGGATCAAGAACGCTCCCTGTACCGCTGGATCCTACAATTCTTTGCGGGTGGGCGGCGCCCGAGTATTGAGGCGTTAGACGAGCGGGCTGCACCCCTCGGTCTCGATGGAAATGAGCTTCTCACGCGGCTGGAGAGCCTGGATCTCATTCAGCGGGATTCGCAGAGCGGTGAGATCACAGTCGCCTACCCGTTCGCCGGCTACCCGACTGCTCACGAGGTCTGGCTTGACCACAACCAGCCGGTCTACGCGATGTGCGCCATCGACGCCTTAGGCGTCCCCTTCATGCTGGGTCGTACCACGACGGTCATCTCCCACGATCCGATCACCGGGGAGCGAGTGCGGGTCGAGGTGGACCCAGGCGGGGCCAGCCGGTACGCGCCCAGCACCGCTGTCGTAGTAGCGGGCGCGTCAGCCACCTCGGGATCTGCAGCGACCCGGTGCTGCCAGGTGATCAACTTCTTCGAATCGGCCGAAAGCGCGGAACGCTACGTGCAAGAGCATCCCTCTGTCCACGCAAGCCTGCTCGCGATTCCTGAAGCCCTCCAAATGGGCGAATTCATCTTTGGGCGGGTGCTCGAGGAGTGAGGCCAGGCTGGCAAGCGCGGAGGACAATAACAAAAACCTCTAGTCTCATTACCCGACGCCAATACTCGAGTATTTTGTTCTTGCCACGAATTCCACAAATCTGTTTTCGTTTTCCTGTCAATTCGTGCAATTCGTGGCCGAACGTTTATTCCTCTTAGGAGATGGCGGGTAGCAAGACCTCCAGTGTCGGGTCTACGCTCAGATTGGAATACGGTATGCTGGGTGGGTGAGGATCGTGCCCGCGCCACCCACATCCACGCGCTTCCAACAAGTGCGCAAGTTTACAAAACGAACGCCAATGTAGGCCACACCGTGCCACGAAATCGGGCGGCCCGCCCAGCGCCGCTTTCAACCACGACTCAATCCACCTCCAAGACGACGCCGATTGTACCTTTTGGTGGAGGACACGACCCCAGTTAACAGGTAGACTGGGGCCGCGTACGGTTGGCGGGAAGGGTTGCAGAAAGTTCGCTCAAGCGATCTGACCATTCCTGCGAACGGTCTGCGGGACCCAGGGAGCGGCGTGCAATGTTCGGATACAACCCCTATCTTTTGAAAGAGACACTTCGAGAGGCCAAACAGCTACGGCCCGATCGCGACGTCCAGGCACTCCAACGCGCGGTCCGCCTGTTCGAGCGGGCTCTTCTTCTGGGAAGGGTGGGCAGGCTATGGTCGGTCGTTCTCGGGCGGTCGCACCACCTGGCCGCGTTAGCGACTGTCGAAGCCAGGGTCACCATCAGCGACCGCTTCTACGCCGGGACCTACGCAGTCCCGCTGAGCCGGATTCGCGGCAGCGAAGGCCGCAGCGGCGACTTTGACCTGGCCTTCCGCCCACTCCAGAGCCATAGTCGGGAACGCTGGCTGGGCGTGGCCATCGCCTGTCAGCAAGGGGTGGCGCTGCCACCGGTCGAACTGATTCAGCTCGGCGATGTCTACTTCATCCGAGATGGGCACCACCGCGTCTCGGCCGCGCGAGCCCTGGGTCAGGGATACATCGAGGCAGCAGTCACAGTCTGGCAGGTCGCCGGCCTATTGCCCTGGGAGCAGCCAATGCCCCTACGAACAGTGCGGCGCACCGCGCCATAAGGCCACCGACCGCGTTTAGCCTGTAACGGGTCGGGTGAGAGAGCACCTCGCTGCACGGCAATGGCTGGTGGGGATGGATCAGAGGAGACTCGCATGAGGAGCAGCGTCCCAACGGGTGAATCCGATCGGCAGGAGCGCGTGACGCGTCACACCGTTCGCCGGATTGCACCGGGATCTGCCATCCGCCTCGGCTGTGTCTTAGGGTGGCTGATCGTCCTCCTTCCGGCGCTGTGCCTGGCCTGGCTCGCAGTACGGGCCCTCTCGCAACTCGACCGAACCCTGGAACGGATCGAGCCCATTCGGCTCACGATACTTGGTCAGGAGATTGCCCGCATCGACCTGTTGGCGACCCTGCGGCTGCAAGCGACAGCCCAGACCGTCAACCGGCTGGTGGAGATCTTGCCGGTCACATTCATCCTGCTGACAGTGCTGCTGGTGCTTGCCGGTGCGCTGATCTTGGTCGTTGTCACGCTGTTGGGCAGTATCGGCTACAATCTGCTGGCAGCGAGGGGCTGGGGGTTGGAGGTCGATCTGCGTGAGAAAGGCTAGGGCGCCAGCCATTCGACACCGATCGTGAAATCAGCCGGACCGGTGGCGAGGGGCTGCAAATGGGACCAAAATCGCATTGCACCCTGACACACGATCACCGATGATTGGGGCGTGAGCCCCTTGCACTTTCACTATCATCTCCGCCCGATCGTCGTCCTCTTGATCAGTCTCACCTGGGCCGGCCTCCTTCCAGCGAGCGGAAGCGTGGCGGCACCTATCAGGACGGCCACACCCTGGTGGGTGGACTTCTGGGGCGGGCAGACCACGCTCGGCAGCGATCCCGTGCCGGCGGGGGCGGTAGTGCGCGCCTATGATCGCACCGGGACCGTGGCTGGGACCTTCACGGTCGTAGCCACGGGCTGGTATGGGCTGATGCCAGTCTACGGTGACGACCCCCTCACAGCCGAGGATGAGGGCGCCCAGGCGAACGAGGCGCTCAGCTTCAGCATCAACGGCTTGCCGACAGTTCCGCTGGGGCCAGATGCTGCCATCTGGGCCGGCACGCACCGCCAGGTGGACCTGCGCGGCTGCAGCCTGGTCGGCGACACCGACTGCGATTGCCGCGTGGAATTGGGAGATGTCCTGCGGGTGGCCACGCGCTGGGGCATCCAGGTAGGAGAGATCGGTTACTACCCCCCCTACGACGCGGACGGCACCGGCATCGACGCGGCGGATGTGCAGCGGGTGGCACGTGCCTGGCACCACACCTGCCAGTAACAGAAGTTCGCGGTAGGTGTTGGGGCGTGGCAGCGCGGCGTACCAGCCCCCACGCAAGCCTGCTCTTCGTGGAGTGAGGGAGACGCACACCGCGCGTCTCCCTCCCCCCACCGCGTACGTCGTGTCAGTAACAGGACATACCGAGGGGAACAGCGGTGTGCTGCCTGGAGTGGGGCCGGCCGCTCTGGGAGCGCGGGCGTCCCGCCCGCCAGCGCGCCACTGAGAGCACGGCCCGGACGTCTGGCACGCTACCACCGCGGAACTCCTGGCATTGTCAGGACGTACGCAGTGGCTTGAACCGCGGAAGCGAGAGCGGCTTGTAGTGCGCGCTTCAGCGCGCTAAAGCACGTACTACAAGCCAAATGCCTCTTCTTTGAGCCATCAACCTTGAATCACCACCTCGCACCGCGTAAGTCGTGTAATTGAGAATCGTGGGCTATCTATTCGGCTATGGCTCGACGATTCGAAGGCCGGTCGGCTCGAAGAAGTAGCTGGCATAGAGCGGGGAACTGTGGGGGCGGCGCTGCCAGAGGCGGGGGAGTAACCAGCGGAGGTCCTCGAGCAGCGGGAGGGCCGGCAGGGTCTCGCGCGACACCCAGGTGAGCGTCCCTTCGTCACTCTCGACCACCTCACCTGTGGGCGCCTCGGCCGTGAAGACAAACACCATGACGCCGGGGGCCGTGCCGGCCTGGACGTGGATGATGGCCCCCAGATCAAAATCGGTAACGCTCAGGCCGGTCTCCTCCTGGGTCTCGCGGCGCGCGGCCGAGAGGACGTCCTCGCCGGGCTCGACGTGCCCGCCGACGCCGTTGAACCGTCCGGCGAACCACTTGGTCGCGCCGCCCTGCAGAAGCAGAACCTGATCACCTCGCGTCAAGAAGACCAGCACGCGCGGCACCGCGCAGTAGCGCCCTTGCGTCTTTTGATCTTGGAGTGCGGCCTGCGGCGCGCGGATTTCCAAATCGATCCTCGCTCAATTACTCATTTTTTGGGCTCCAGCCGCCAGCGGCGCTCGATTCGCGGCGCTTCGGCCAGGGCCGTCCGATAGAGAGTCTCACTGGCGAAGCGCTTCTGGTCGAGCTCGAGTGACTCGACGCGGACGTCGAGCGGGCTGGTGGCAAAGGGCCACGGTGTCACTGCCGCCTGATCCACCGCCTGCCAGTGCAACGTGAAGCGCGTTGCCGCCGGACCCAGGCCCAGATCGACGGGCTCGCCCCGGTCGCGGTGGTGATCCAGGCAGAGGACTAGGGAGAGCCAGTCGGTCGCCCGGAGGAGGGCGTAAGCTTCTTCGATTTCCTCCTCGGTGGCCGCAGCGGCGACGCGCCAGGCAGCTTGAGAGGATTGCTGCTCGGCGATGAAGGCGGCAATCGGGGGCTCTTCGGTCCGGGCGACGTACAGGGAAGTGGCGTGGACGCTCACCAGGAGCCCTGCCCATGGCCCCTGGTGGCGGGCGTAGGCGATTCCCCGGCGCCAGTTGGCGAGGTGCTCGGCCAGGGGCATGTGCATGAAGTCGCGCGGCTCGCCCTCATCCGTAAGGGTGGGGGCCTCTTCCCACTCGACCCAGCCGGTGTCGTGCTGGCTCACCGCCACGAGCGTTTCGGTGCGGCGGGGTGGCGGAGGAAAATCAGCTTTGCCCCAGGCGGCGGCCAATTGGGCGGAGAGCAAGGCGTGGGCCGGCTGCATCGTCAGCAGCCAGCCGGTGGGAGTGGGTGTTCGGATCATTGGTGATCGAAGACCAGACCCTCCACGATGCGCTGGGCCTGGCGGAGGTGCTCCTCGTCGTGATCGAGGAAAGCGCGGGCGAAGTAGGTGATGTCCAGCGGGTCCCGCCGGGGATGTTTGGTCGTCATGGCCCATTCCGCCGCGGTCAACCGCCAGAGGCGGGCGACGGTCTCGGCCCGCGCGCGGGTGAACTCGGCCAGAGCCGTGGGGCCATCGGTGCTCCGGTCAGGATTGATGTGGCCCGTAAAACGCCGCTCGAACTGGGGATCGCTCTGTGAGAGGATCTGCCTGATCCGGAACTGGAAAGAATCCAGTTCGATATCGCGCAGATGGCGCGCCACGTGGGCCAGGGTCCACACTTCGCCCGTCTGCGGATCGGGCTCGGCCTGAGTCCAGGCCTCAGGCGGGAGCCCCTCGACGATAGCTTCGAAGCGCGCCGGCGTCTGAGCCAGCCGGTCGATCAAATCGTTGTACACGAGTCGTTTCCCTCCAATCGGAAGGGGGACGGCCAGGTGACTATAGCAGCGGCGTCAGTGACTGTCAACGGAAGCGACCGCCGATTCCACCATGACGGGGCTCGAACTCTGCTCTGCTCCCACGGCCGCTCGCGATGATGGTCCGTGGAAGGGTTTTCTGAGTCGCTGCCATCGCTGTACGCTCGAACTGTCCCCCACGCGGGCCTGGTCTCTCCGGCCCTGCGTCTCAACCAGATTGCCACCGCTGAGAATGTGAGCCCCGCCGACGTGGTGCCCATCGGGGCGGCCAGGAGCGCCTGGGGCTGTGTCCAATTCCGCGCGGGCCGTCTTTGCGTCAGCAAGAAGCGTGCACTTCATCAGTGGAGAGCCGTTTGTCATGAGATCTGCCCATCAGCCAGAACTCTCCGAAGAGGCACCCGTGATGTGTCGTGTGCGGCTGTCCCTCCTCGCAGTTGTCTTCTTCCTCACCGCCCGGCCAACCGGCGGCGCCGCCCTGGCCTACGACTTGCTGTACGCCCCGGTGATGCTCTTCAATGGCCCCGGCGAGGCCCCACTGAACGACCTCTGGATGTTGCTCCCAGGGGAAGCGTGAGGTACCCTTCGGACCAGGCGGTTACACCTGGAACTGAAGGCATCGGGGAAACTCTCCAGATGGGCAGCACCGGCCGAATGAGGCCTTCGACGTCCCCCGACTCCTCGAGGTTCCTACTGGAGAGCCCAGGGAGGCGAAATGGAGCGTGGCGACGTGTTGCTTGACCAGATCGAGAATCTGCCCGTGGCGTCAGCACAGCTCGCGCTGTGGTCGCTTGGGCAGTCTGGCTTCGTGCTCAAGGGAGGTGGGACGATCGCCTACATCGACCCCTACCTCTCGAACTCGATCGCGGAGAGCGGCGGGCCGGCGCGGCGCTTTCCGGTGCCACTCGACCCGTCGAAGGCCAGACACGCCCAGGTGGTCTTTACCACCCACGAGCATCCCGACCACACCGACGCGGCCACGTTGGCACCACTGCTGGCGGCCTCGCACCAGGCGCGGTTGGTGACCTCGTCGCAGGGCCGCGACATCG
>DOUV01000004.1 GCA_003520455.1 Chloroflexota bacterium
AAGGGCCAGGGCTCCGAGGGCCTGCTCGCCCAGCAGCAGGGGCACCACGATGGCGGATTGAATCGCGAGGACTTCGGGGATGTCGCCCTCGTAGCGGATCGAAGCGTCGGCGCGGGCATCGGGGATGAGGAGGGGACGGCGCGCCTGAGCCGCTTTGGCTGCATAGCCCCTGGTTCCCGCCCAGGAAAAGGTTTGAATGCGAGGGTCCGTGTAGCCCCTGGAGGCGCGCATATGCGGCTGTCCGGCCTTAGGGTCCAACAGCAGCAACATTCCTTTCTCGGCTGCGGGGATGGCCTCGATGGCGGCGGCGAGAATCTGGTCCAGCAGGGGCTCGAGGTCGAGGGTTGTGAGGAGCGCGGCGGTCGCCGTGTGCAGCGCGTCGAGTTCGCGGGTGCGTAGCTTCTCGGAGGCGTACAGGCGTGCGTTTTCGATGACGCTCCCGGCATGCTGCACCAGGGTCTGGGCCAGCCGCCGCTCAGCCGGCGTGAAACGGCGGGTTCGGCGGCTCTCCCATACTTCAGCCAGGCCCAACGCTTTACCATGCAGCACAATTGGGATGAGCAGCGCGGACTTCACATCGTACTCGATCAGGTGCTGACCTCCCGCGACCCCGATCGAGGCGTCATCCGTCTGGGCGCCGAGAACGGTACCGCTGGTAAGCGCTCGAACCGACAGTGGAAAATCGTGGAGTGAGTAGGTCCGTCCGAGGTCAGAGTTTCGCTCGGCTGCCGTCGCGGCGGCCGTCCAGTATTCGGCCAGGACGGTGATGGTTGCACGCTCGAGGTCGGCTTCCATCACGTGGCTGCTCGTCGCGTCCAGGGCCCGAGCGAGATGCCGGGCCAGTTTCTCGAGCACGATGGGCGGCTCCAGGCTGGCGGCAAGGTCCTGCGCGGCTGTGTACAGCCGGCTGAGCTCGGCGGCGCGAGTGCGAGCCTCAGTATAGAGCCGGGCATTCTCGATGGCCGTGACCGCCTGGCTGGCGAAAGTGAAGGCAATCTCGGCCTCGGGCTCGCCGTAGACGCCCGGAAGGCGGTTATTGATCGTCAGATGCCCGATGACCTCGCCTCTGGAAAGCAATGGCACCCCGATCCAGGCGCGGACATAGGTGGTGTTGCCAAAGGATTGGAAGCGGGGGTCGGCCTGGGCGTCTCTCAGCACCACCGCCCGACCGGCGGTTTTGATCTCGTTGAAGAGCGGATCGGCGGCGACAGGAACGCGAAGCTGTTGGACGATTTCTGGGTTGGGGAACCCTCGTCCAGCCATCACTCGATAGTGATCATCTTCTTCCAGCAGCATCACCGCGCTGCTGTCGAAGGGGATGACCTGCCCTAAGCCCTCCAACAACCGCTCGAGAATCTCGGCCAGATCGAGCGTCGAATTCAGGGTGATAGCGATATCCCGCAGCGTTTCGGCCAGGCGCCGCTGGCGCTGTTCGGCTTCAAGCAGGTGCGCCTGGGCGACTGCCAGTGCCACCTGGCCCGCCGCCCGTTCGCAGCGGGCAAGTTCATCCGGCGTGAAGCTGTGCCGTTCATTGAAGGCGATGAGGGCCGCACCCAGCTTGTGATGGACGGAGATAAGCGGCAGGCCGATGAGCGAGCGCGCCGGAAATTGCGCGGCGATCTCGGGGCTGAGGTGCGGACTGTTGAAGACATCCTCGGCGACGAGCACGTGCCCGGCCTGCAGCACGGACTCGGTCATGGTGGTTTCGCGGGGCTGCCTCGGCATGGTCGGGTAGATCTGGCTCAGTGAGCCGGAGGCTGCGACAGGAATCACCGCCTGCCGCGCCTCGTCCCAGAGGGTAATGTAGCAGCCATCGGCATCGATGAGCTTGCCAAGCCGGTCGGCCAGCGTCTGGAGCATAGTGTGAAAGTCTTGCGTGGACAGTGCAGCCCGGGTGATCTCGTTCAACCGGGTGAGCTCTTCCACGCGCTTGTGGGCCTCAGCGAGCAACCAGGCCTTGTCGAGGGCGATGGCGGTCTGGTTGGCAACCAGTGAGAGCAAACGGACGTCGGCCTCGCTGAAGGATCGCCGGGGACGGGTGTTGACGTGGAGCGCGCCGATGGTCTCGCCCGCATGGATCATTGGGACGCTCACGCCCGAGGTTACGCCCTCCTCGAGGACGATGGGTGCGACCTGGAAGCGCGCCTCGCGGGCGTACTCTTCGACGATGACTGGCTGCTGGCGGAGCAGGGTATACCCGGTCTGCGAGCCAACGCCCTCGGCCAATGCTTGTCCCACAAACCAGGGGGGATAGCCATATGCAGCTCGCACAACAAGCTTTTGGGTCCCATCTCGGCCTGCGGCCCTGAGTACGAGCGCGCTGGCATCAGCGCGCAGAAACTCGGCCGCGGCGATGACGGCGGTCGTGAGGAGCGTCTGCTCGTCGGTCGTCGCGAGGAGTTGCTGGGAGAAGGCTACCAGCGCGGTTTGCTCACCAACCCGATGGGCCTCGGCGGCGCGCTCAGCTTCGAGATTGAGGGTAGAGCGCAAGCTGAGGCGCATGCGTTCCAGCGCAAGCGCCAGGTCCGCGATCTCAGCGCTCCCACTCAGCGGCACGGCACTTTCCAGGTCGCCATCGGCAATCCGGCTGGCCGCCTCACGCAACGCTTTTAGTGGACGGATCAGCCGCGTGGCAACTAAGATTGTCACGCTGAGGGCAAGGGTCAGAATCCCGGCCGCCAGGATGAGTATCCAAGCGAGATGTGCCAGCGCGATGCGAGCGAAAGTTGTCTTCATCGAGGGTGCGAGGGGCACCAGCGCATCGAAAGGGCTCAGGTAGTGCCGGGCGATTCGCACGCCCGCCGCGCCCATCAGCACGAAACTGATGAGCAACGGCAGCATGACGAGGAAGATCAGCTTGGTGCGTAGACTGAGGCCCAGTGGCACCTTCGCTCCTTTCCCGCGACGTTTCCTTGGAACTGTGTAGACGCAAGCAAGGGCGCGGAAAAATGGCGGGCAGCGAGTTACGCCTGGCCGTTCTGCTGGCTGCGCCAGCGGATGATCAAATAGAGGCTGACGCCGATGATGGCGATGGCCGCGATGAATGGTGAATAGCGGGTAACGAGATCCGCGGCTTGCCTCCAGCGCTCGCCGAGAACGTAGCCCAGCCAGAGGAACGCTCCCGACCAGAGAACGCCCGAGATCAGCACCTGCGCAGCAAAGTAGCGATAGGGAAGCTCAAACAACCCCGCGACTGCAGACGTGTAGATTCGAAAGCCCGGTACGAAGCGGCTGACGATCACGATGTAGGCGCCGTGATCCTGAAACCAGCACTCGAAGCGTTTGAGCCGTTCAGGGCTAAGACGGAATAGCCAGGAATATCGGTGGATGAGCACCCGGCCTCCCTGGCGGATGATCCAATAGAGGGTGGTAGCGCCAAGCAACACCGCCATCGAACTGAGAACCAAGACGGTTGGGCCATGTTCAGCCCCCCGTGCAATTTCATAGCCAACGAAGAGGAGAATGAAATCGCCCGTCACTGGAATTGGGATTCCAGCTTCTTCGATGTAGATGAGGATAAAGAGGGCAATCAGGCCATACTGAGCGACAAGGCCCAGCACGGTACCAACCAGGTTTTGCATCTGTTCGTTTGTCTTCCGAGTATCTTTCTTCCTACGCCGTGAGCAGGGCGGCACTATGAGTGCGCTGTTAAGGGACGATGCCGGGCGCACGTGGGCCCGGGCCAGCGAGAGACCAACTGCATCGTACGGAATAGTGGAGACTTTGTCAACGCAACCACAGAACTACATTCGCGCTGCTTCGAGGCGTGATGCGGGAGGAGGATTCCTGATTCCACCGACCGCCAACGGTCGGCAGCGATCATTTGGCCGCTGAGGTGGAGGCCACTCCAGCGATCATTTGTAAGCGCATTTCGGCGAGAAGGGCGCAATTATTTCGGTGACGTTCCCGGATGATATCTGCGCTGTTACGCAACAAATGAGCCCAGAGTGCGATTGCTGGTGAAGGAAAGTCTCCCCTACGTGCCGGGCGGTGGCGCGATCGCGACCAGCAGCACTAACCGCTCGTTGTGCCGATTCTCCACCCCATGCGGCACACCGGCCGGAGCCCACACCACTTCGCCCTGATCGGCTTCGTTTGCCTGGTCGCCCAGCGTGAAATAGCCGCTGCCCTCCATCACCACGTACACCTTGTCGGCATCAGCATGGTCGTGCAGAGGCTGTCTCTGCCCCGGCTCAAGGCAGTTGATGCCCACCATGAGGTGGTCACCACGGAAGAGCGTATCCTTGTAGAACTTGCCGGTGCGGGTACCAACGTACGCCCGATAATCTGCGAAGCTCGCCATCGGATCCTCCTGTCTCAGCCGGCCTGATTATAGCACCAGCCTCCCGAACACACGACCCCATCCCCGGGTGCTCAGATGGCGTATCTCACTTTCTGCAAAAGTGGCGCGTACGCACCACTTTTGTAGAAAGATGAACACATCATGGGTGTTCAGGGGTGATCTTGGTGGCGAGATCAGATTAGGCCCGCCAGCCTGGGAGGGAGGGGGGATAGGGCGTACGTGGCGCGAGCCCTGAAGGCGCGGGAAGAAGGTTCGGTCGGCCTGGCGGACGGCCGCTTGACTATCCTGCGGGGGAAGGCGTCGCCGGCGGTGCGGGCGGAGAGATTCAAGCTTCTTGACAGAAAGCGGTGGCTTGAGGAACAATTGGCCGGCTCGCGCCATGGGCGCCGGAAACATGCAACGCGAGGACGACCGGGAGAGGCGGCCTGCGTGATCTACTGTCGCCTGGCCGAGGTCGAACCATGCTGGCGACCCGGCGAGCAACCGGTACGCCCATTAATGGCGTGTCGAACAGCCACGCCATGAAGCGATCAAGGAGAAGTTGAGGCGACGGCCACGGGGCTGCCGCTCTGTTAAAGGTTGAAGGTTGGAAGGTTGGGAAGTTGACGGTTGTCCCCTGCGGGGCGAACAGCGCCAGAAGACAGCCAAGCAGTGCACCGGCACTACTCAACCGGCAATCTGCAACCGGACAGGAGGAAATGCCGACGAGCGCAGCAGATCAGGCACCGAGTATCGCAGGACGAGCGCCGACGATTGGTGATCTGGCCGGGAGCCGGGGTTGGCTTGTGGTCGCAGTAATGCTGCTGATTGTCGCTGCGCCACTGCTGCGCCCGGGTCTCCCCGTGACGCGGGCCGGCTTCCTCCCGGTGGCGTACATCGCCGGGGCGGTGCTCCCACCCGCGCTCGCCTTCGGGGCGGGTGAGGGCCT
>DOUV01000477.1 GCA_003520455.1 Chloroflexota bacterium
GCCGGCTGGGCCTCGCCGCGGCGGTTGCTGTGCCGCTGATTATTTCGGTCGCTGCGCCGCCGCCCGCCGCGGCGGCCAGCGGCTGTCTGGGACCTGGGGCGATATGTTCAGCGAATAATCAGTGCTGTTCAAACCTCTGTAACTCCGGAATTTGCGCTTAGGTTGATGATTCAAGCAATTTCTCGCCTCTTCGAGTCGGGCGTGAGGCTCGCTTCGATGTCGACACGTTGGCACCGATGGTTCTCAATCCTCTTCGTCGGCTTGCTGTCTATCGGTGCGGGTCTCACCAACTCTGTTTCCGCGCAGGCGCCGCCGCCACTCTCCCAGCCAGCCATCAATGCTCAGACAGGTACGCCCGGAGTTCGTCTCGTACGTTCCGACGTTGAGGGAATCGTGCTGGAGCTGACGGTCCCAGCGGTACGGTTCGAGCGCGTCACGCGCGATGGCCAGACCTACGACCGGCCGGTGCTGACCGGTTATGAGCGAATTGCCCAACCGGGCCATCCCGAACTGCCGCAGCACACGGTCTTGTTCGGCGTGCCGCCAAACGCCCGGATCGAGCTAGATCTTCTGGCTGATTCGGTGCAAGAACTATTCGGACGCTACCGGCTGGCACCCGCGCCGCCGCTCACAGCCGGACCGGATCTGCGCCCGGACGATCCTCTCGCATCGCTGACGGGTGGCCGGATGAGTGCGGCCGCTCTGCTCGACCCGGGTTCAGTGCTGGACGATGGGGCTTTCTCCCGATCCTCCGATCTCTACCCACTGGCGCCGGTACAGATCCTCTCGAGCGGCTCCATCCGCGATCAGCGCTACGTGCAATTGAGACTGAGTCCGCTCCAGTATCTGCCGGCGACGGGCCAACTGCGGCTCCATCAGCGCCTGACCATACAGTTGCGTTTCGTCTACGACGGTCCGGCTCCCGCTATCGCGCCCCAGCCCCGGGCGGATGGACCCTTCGAGGCAGTCTTGCGCCAGACACTGCTCAACTACGATATAGCACAGGGCTGGCGCCGCGAGGCACCTGCGGCGCCCCTGGCAGTGGATGCCCCACCGAACCCGGCGGCGTCGCAGGCAAGTTGGAAGATCGTCACCGGGGCAGCCGGGCTGTACCGGTTGACCTACGGAGAGTTGCAGGCGGTCGGGGTGCCGGTGACGAGCCTGGACCCACGGACGTTGAAGGTCTACCACGACGGGGCGGAAGTACCGATCCGACTCCTCGGCGAACAAGACGGCCGTTTTGATTCAGGCGACCTGGTGTTGTTCTACGGCGCTCCCCACCACACTCGCTACACTGATACCAACGTCTACTGGCTCTCACTCGGGAGCGGCACCGGGCGGCGCATGGCAACCCGCAGCGCCGCACCTGTTGGGGAACTGCCCACCCCAGACACGTTTCGGTCTACGCTGCGGTTGGAGGACGATCGTCTCTATTTTGCTGGCTATCCTCGGACAGGTGGTGGCGATCGCTGGTACTGGGAGGTACTGAACCCTCCCAACTATGCGACGGCCACCGTCACGGCTACGCTCTCAGCGGTGGCCACCACGGAAACGGGCTGTCGCTTGCGCTCGACTCTGTTCGGTCTCTCAAGCAACCCCTCGATAACGCCCGACCACCACGTGCGACTGGTTCTAAACGGTACGCGAGTGGACGATGCCCGCTGGGATGGGCAGACCGAGCGCGTAGGCGAAGTTGCTTTTGGCTGTTCGCTTCTGACGATGGGTCGGAACGTGATCCGTCTGGACAGTCCCCAGGATACGGGCGCTTCCAGCGATGTTGCCCTGGTCAACTGGTTCGAGCTTGAGTACCCCCGGCCGTTTGTTGCCGACGGGGACCGGCTCGCGTTTCGCTACGACCAGGCGGGCGACTGGGAATACCACATCGACGGCTTCACGGGCAGCGATCTAGAGGTCTACGATGTCACCGATCCCGAGGCACCGCTGCTGCTGACCAACCCGGTCGTCGAGGCCGGGGCGGCCTTCAGGCTACGTTTCCGTGATTCCGTGGCCGCGCCCACGGCCTACCTGGTACAGCGCAGCACCCAGCGGCTGGCGCCCCAGGCCCTGATTCGTGATACACCCTCTTCCTGGCGCAGTCCGGACCACGGGGCCGATTACATCGTCATCACCCACGCCGACTTCCGGTCGGCGATCCAACCGCTGGTCGATCACCGTGCGGCCCGGGGGCTGCGCACCGTTGTCGTGGATGTCCAGGATATCTACGACGAGTTCAGCGCCGGACATTTCGATGCCGGGGCCATCCACGACTTCCTGGAGTATGCCTACTTCAACTGGCAACGGCCCGCGCCGAGCTACGTGCTCCTGGTGGGGGACGGCCACTACGATTTCAAGGACGCCCGGGGCACGGGCGAGCCGGTCTTCATCCCCCCCTACCTCTGGCCGGTCGATCCGTTCATCGGCGAGACGGCCAGCGACAACCGCTACGTGACGGTGGCCGGCGACGATCTCGTGCCCGACCTCGCCATCGGCCGGCTGCCCGTCCAGACGGCGGCTCAGGCAACGGCGCTGGTCAACAAAATCCTGGCCTATGAGCGCGAGCCGACGACCCAGGACTGGAACCGTCACCTGGTCTTCGTCGCCGATAATTCGTATAGCCCCTCGAATCGGCTCGATTCGGCTGGCGACTTCTGGGCGCTGTCGGATGACGTGGCGCTGAACCACGTGCCGCCGCCCTACGTCGCGCAACGCATCTACTACGATCCGTCGCCGCGCTACGCCGGCGAGTCCTACAAATACACCACGGTGGACAGCACCCGGGCCGCGATCGTCGCTGCTATCAATTCGGGTGCCCTGGTCGTCAACTACATCGGGCACGCGGCACCCCAGTTTTGGGCCGGCGAGAATCTGCTCCGCTTTCAGGAGGGTGATGCGCTCCGCAACACGCACTTTCCGGTGATGCTCCCGATGACCTGCTACGAGGGCTCCTTCCAGATTCCGGCCTGGCAATCGCTGGCGGAATACCTCCTGCTGCAGGATGGCCGGGGTGCGGTGGCCAGTTTCTCGGCCGATGGGCTGGGCGTGGCGACCGGCCACGATTACCTCGACAGGGGCTTTCTCGACGGCCTGTTTCAAGAGCGGCTGCGCCGGTTGGGCCTGGTCGCCGTTCGGGCAAAGCTCAATCTGTACATCAACAGTGGCGGTACCTCTCTCGATCTGCTCGACACGTACAACCTGCTGGGCGACCCGGCGCTCGAGCTTGCGATGCCGAAGCTGGTGTATGACTTCGATGCAAATGGGCAGGTGGATGTCGGCGACATCCAGATAATCGCCGGCCGCTGGCACCAGGCCGCCGAGCCGCCGTACGACGTCGATGGCGATGGATGGGTGTCCGTGGTGGACATCACGGAGGTGGCCGCCCACTTTGGGCAGTGGGAGCCGGGCGACTGAAGTCGCGGCTGGAGGCCTGCGGCCGGGCGT
>DOUV01000478.1 GCA_003520455.1 Chloroflexota bacterium
GTCTCGTGGCCGAGCGGGCCGCGCCGATTTGAGCCAGCGGATACCGGCCGGCCAGGAAACCGATCGGCGCCGGGCGCCGGCCACAAGAGTGGGCAATCGGTTTTATTCTGCACGCACCGGGGCGCTTTGGATTCGAGAACCGTAGGGCTTGCATCAGCGCACCGACTCTATTACAATGGGCTTGGAACAAGAAGAAAAGAACCTCTGATCTCTCCGTATGGCCGGCCTCCTGCTCTACCCGGCCGGCCGGTAGTACGCCCAAGTGGACAGCAGTGCCTGCCTGCCGCCGTGCCGCGGCCGCTCCCGGTGGAGCCCACTATGTCTCAACTCAGTTCCATCCGTCGTTCGGCCTTTGATCGTCGCGCCGGTTGTGCCCTGCTGGGTGCCAACCGGCGCGTTGCTTGTCAGGCGGTCTTTTGCCCGGCCCCGATGTTTGGTAGGCGGTGTCTGAGGAGCGGCCCATCGTCCAGACCAACAGCCTGGGGTGATTGTGGAGAGTCCGCGGCCGTGGAAGGCACGATCAGATGCGAACTATATTGATGGCCCCCTTGGGACCCCAGCCCCAAGCACTGACGTTTTGCCTGGCGCTGCTCGCGCGTCAAGGCGTGCGTATCCATGAAGTGGCGGTGGTCCACACCGCTGCCGACCTCGAACCAATCCAGGGCGCCTTGGCACGGCTGTGGCCCGCCCTCGCCGACCACCAGCCCCACATCCGCGTCCGGCAGTATCCGATCCTCGAGAACGGCCGGCCGCTGACCGATGTGGTGACGGCCCACCAAGCCCAAGCCTATCTCAACACGTTCTACCTGGCGTTGCTCGAGCTCAAGCGACAGGGAGCGGCGATCCACCTGAGCGTGGCCGGGGTGCGTAAGTTAATGACCATGTACGCCTTGGTCGCTGCACAACTGCTCTTCGACGAGGGGGATCGCCTCTGGCATCTCTACACGGCGCCCGAGGTCATCCAACGCGGGGAGTTCTGGCCGCGCCTGGAGGACGAAACCATGTTGGTCGAGGTGCCGGTTTTGCGCTGGAGCGCCGCCGCTCCGGTGCTCACGCGGCTGGGTGCGATCGCGGACCCCTGGGACGCCGTCCATGAGCAGGAAGAGCAGCACCGTCGTGCGGCAATTGCCCTGGCGGCGGCCTTTGTCGAGCAGCGACTGACGCGGGCGGAGCGCGAGGTGGCCGCACTGGTTGTAACCGAGGGTCTCAGCAATGCCGAGATCGGCGCCCAGCTCCACAAAACCGAGAAGACGGTCGTGCACCAGATGAGCAGCATCCTGCGCAAGCTGGCCGACCACTTCACGCTGTCGCCCAACGCGACTGTGGACCGGACGACACTGGTGCGGTTGGTGGGCGGGTACTACTTGCTGCGGTGAGGCGGGGACTACAGCGAATAAGGAAAGGAACGAATGGAGATGTGCACCTTAATTCGTTGATTTCTTCATTCGCTGTAGTCCCTGGCGCTGTTGCCGAACGATTCTCGTGGGAATCTCCATGGAAGTTTGGACGAATTTAGGAGTTGGTTCCGATGCAGACCCGGTGGAGATACTCTATGATGGAAACCTATCACGCCTCCCGCTATCCAGGTTACGACACGTCTCGCCAGACCATACCTTGAGAGGAGTATTTGCGTGCAAAACGATTCCTACTTGATGCTTGTGAGCATCGGCCCTGTGCAGGGCTTCATCGCTGATGCCCGCCGCAGCCGCGATCTGTGGTTCGGGTCCTGGCTGCTTAGCGAGCTGGCGAAGGCGGCGGCGCGCCAGCTTGTTGCCCAAAACGGAATCGCGCAACTGGTCTTCCCGGCGCCCGAAACAGTTGATGACCTGGAAGCGTCCAGCAAGCTTAACGTTGCCAACAAGATCGTGGCGCGTATCCAGGGAGATCCGACCGGGATAGGCCGGGCCGTCGAGCGGGCAGTGCGACAGAGGCTCACTGAGATTCGTAACGACGCTTTCAAACGTATCAGTGGCGAATTCGACCTCCAAACAGCCACAGCCCAGGTTGATGATCTGGTCGAATTCCTCTGGGTCGCGCATCCACTGGACGGCGGCAACGATGACAAACGGGTCCGCGACCGATTGGAAGCGCTGATGGCGGCGCGCAAGGCGACACGTGATTTCCGCCCTGGTGCGGGGCAGAGCAATCAGCCCAAGTCGTCACTCGATGGACTGCGCGAGTCGGTCATCCCGGAACATGCCTACCCCTTGCGCAGAGAGCTGGAAGCCGTGCGCAAGCACAAAGCCGCGACGCTCTACAACCGCTACAAGGCTGGTCCCGCCGAACGACTGTCAGGGGTGGATTTGCTCAAACGCCATGGCTACCGCGGAGATGAATCGCACTTTCCCAGCACCTCGCACATCGCGGCACTGCCTCTCATCACTCGGCTGGAGCAGCAGGAGGCCGACATCTCTGGCGCCTGGGCGCAGTATCTCGCTACGCTCAAAACCCTGGAAGCCTTCGAGGTGGAAGAGGTGCCTGCACGCTTTGCCAACGATCTTACCGGGCGGCATGACGGCTCGCTACTCTTTCCGGACCGGCTGGCGGGGAACCTGGAAGGGGACGATCTACACGTTGCCCAACAGGCGCTCGCTACGTTCCTCGAAACAACTACTGGCGGTCTGCATCCTCAGCCCTACTATGCCATCCTCGTAGCCGATGGCGACGGGATGGGCAAGCTGATTGATGCCCAACCTACGTTAGCCCAGCACCGCGAACTCTCTCGCGCGTTGGATGGCTTCGCCCGGCGAGTGCCGAACATCATCGAGCGCGAGCACCGGGGCGCTCTGGTCTATGCGGGCGGCGATGATGTGTTGGCCTTCCTCCCGCCGCATACGGCGCTACTCTGCGCCCGCGCCCTGGCCGATACTTTCAAAAAGGCTTTGAGCAACTTCCACTACGACGATGGGCAAGATGCCAAACACCCGCCGACGCTCTCGGTTGGCCTGGCCGTTAGCCACCACATCGAGCCGCTGTCAGATGCGTTAGCGTTGGCTCGTAGTGCCGAAAAGTGGGCCAAGCAACTGCCTCGCAAGAATGCCCTTGCGGTGACGGTGAGCAAGCGTAGCGGCGCGGAGCGGCGAGTGTGTGGTGTCTGGGGTACACTCGATGCCCGGCTTGCCTACTTCATCACCCTCCACCGCGCCGACGCCATCCCCGACGGTGCCGCCTACGAGTGGCGGGGGGTTGCCCGCAGCCTGCATCATCCCAAGCCCCCGGCGGGCGGCGACGATACCGTGTACAAGACCGCGCAGGAGGCCCTGCGCCGCGAGGTGCGCCGTGTGCTGCGCCGCAAGCGAGCCGAGCACGGGACGGCCCCCCTTGCCAACAGGACGCTAGACGACCTCGACCGGATGATTCTTGATCCCACTGTGGACATCGACCATCTAGCCGACGAACTCATCCTCGCCCGCCTCTTCGCCGACGCGGAGGACATCGCCGGGCTTCCCTTGAAGGAGGCAACCCCTGTATGACCATCTGGATCATTGAACCGCGTGATCCCCTGATTGTGCGAGACGGACGGCCCTTCGGCCCAAACCCTGGCGCCCGGGCCAGATCGCTGGCCTTTCCTTTCCCGTCAACGACCACCGGTGCCGTGCGTACCAGTGCCGGTCTGAACGAGCAGGGCCACTTCACGGCCTCGCCCGAAGAGATGGGCCGCCTCGCTGTGCGCGGTCCGCTGTTGGTCGAACTCAACGACCAGGAGGGCGAGATCGCGGACTGGCTGGCTCCAGCTCCGGCGGATGCCCTGCTCTTCCAGGAGGCAGACGAGCGGCAGGCGACAATCAAGCCGCTTGTACCGCTCCAACTGTTTGCCGGTGCGCAAACCAACCTCCCGGACGGCCTGGCCCTCGTTGGGCTGCCTGGTCCTAACCCAGCCAAGCCTCATCCCAAGGCGCCGCGTTTTTGGTTCTGGGGGGCATTCGAAAGGTGGCTCATCGGGCCGGTGGAGCGCCCGAGAGTGCCCTTGAAAGAATTGGGCCACAGTGGGCCGGAACCTGAATACCGGATGCACGTCAGCATCGCTGCCGATACACTGACCGGGGTCGAGGGCGCTCTCTTCCAAACCAACGGGTTGGAGTTCACCCACCCGGCTCCCGACTCTCAGCGCCACCTCAGCACCCCGCGCCGACTGGCCCTGGCAGTGGTTGTGAAAGACGACGCCAAACAGCCGCGCGAGGGATTGGCCCCATTCGGCGGCGAGCGCCGCCTGGCCACCTGGCGGCAGAGTTGTCGGGCACTCCCGGTCTGTCCGCCCAAGGTACGCCAGGCGATTGTAGAGCAGGGACACTGCCGGTTGATTCTGCTCACCCCCGCCATCTTCGCGGGGGGCTATCGGCCGGCCTGGGCCGGGCAGCCTGCCGACGGCGTGACCCTCTCGCTCGCGGCTATTGCCATGCAGCGGGCACAGGTGGTGTCGGGGTGGGATTACACCTTGAACAATGGCCACGGTGGTCCCAAGCCAACCCGTAAGGTTGCCCCGGCGGGCACGGTCCTCTTCCTCAAGCTCAGCGGAAGCCCCGAGGCGATTGGAGCATGGGTGGACCGACACTGGCTGACCTGTGTGAGCGATGGTGACCAGGACCAATGCGACGGCTTTGGGATGGCTGCCCTGGGAACCTGGGATGGAAAGCCCCACCCGATGGAGGATGCCCCATGAGCAGGAAACTTCCTGATATCACACCGCCCGAATTGAAAATGCGCGCCGATGACATCACCGTCACACAGACGCGCGTCTACCGCCTGATTACACCTCTCTTCGGCGGCGGCGTTACCCCTGCCGAGGCCGATCCCATCACCGTGATTCGCGGCAGCTCGATTCGCGGCCACCTGCGCTTCTGGTGGCGAGCCTGCCGGGGCGGCAAGCCCGAGTTTCAGGGCAGCCTCGCCAGGATGAAGGCAGCCGAAGATGCCATCTGGGGCACTGCCAGCACCGAGGGAGGGGCTGGGCCGTCAAAGGTGCAGATTGCTGTTCAGATCAACAACTCGGGAGTTGAGGAGCGGCCCTTTGAAGTGCGTGGCGGTCGGTGGGGCAGACCGGAAGTCAAGCTCCGCTCTGATACTAACGTCCCTGGTTACGCCGCATTTCCGCTTCAGCCAAAGAAAGAAGAGGCGAGGGTAGGGATGACAACCAAAGCCGTTCGCGTCGGGGTCTCCTTTACACTCACCATCTCTTTCCCGCGCGACTTCCGCGAAGATGTCGAAGCAGCCTTGTGGGCCTGGGAGACATTCGGGGGCGTCGGGGCGCGCACCCGGCGCGGTTTTGGTGCGTTACAGTTGGTCAGCGTAGATAACGAGGAAAGGCAGCCACCGCCCGCCAAAAGAGCACAAGAGGTTATTATCCGAAACTTCAGGCGACACGTAGCAAGAGGCTTCGATATACCTGGTGTACCACAACTGCTGCAACATCTCGTAGTCACAGAAAAAGTCTTCGGGGATGCTCAGGCCGCATGGCATTTTCTGATAGAGAAGCTGCAAGAATTTCGCCAAGAACGATATGACAGTAAGTATGGTCTGAGCAAGTGGCCTGAAGCCAATTCCGTCCGACAGTTCGCGAATCGTAACCCTCGCGGAAAATCACCGAGGGTCTTGAAGTTCCCTCGTGCATACTTTGGGCTTCCCATTATCTTTCACTTCCGACATGACCGGGATCTACGGGATGCCACGCTAAAAGGAATCTCAACTGAGCGATTGGCAAGCCCTCTCATCCTCCGTCCACTCCTGTGTCGAGGGGACAGGGCGGTTGGTCTGGCCGTAGTTCTGTCTGTTGAACGCCTTCCTCCAGGAAGTCTCTGGTTGGACGGAAAGGACCGAGGGTTGCCCAGAAAGGTAGACGCTGACTTAACATCTGAGGAAGCCCAAAGGATAGAGCCCCTGAATGGTGAAACGGATGTACTTCTCGCTTTCCTTAACACACTTTTAGGAGAAAGGTAACCATGAATGCTCGCCTGCTTTTCGTTCATGCCCTCTCCCCACTCCATGCCGGAACCGGACAAGGTGTTGGGGTGGTTGACCTACCCATTGCCCGCGAGAAGGCCACCGATCTGCCCTTCCTGCCCGGCTCGTCGGTGAAAGGGACGCTGCGCGATGCCTGCCAGGACCGGAAAAAGACCGCGGTCTTCGGCCCCGACACCAGCAACGCCAGCGACCATGCCGGGTCAGCGCAATTCTCCGACCAACGGCTGCTGCTCCTGCCCATCCGCAGTCTATCGGGCACCTTCGCCTGGGTTACGTCGCCCTACATCCTGCGCCGCATCGTCCGCGACGCGAACGATGCGGGAGCTACGGGGGTACCACACCCTGTCCCCGTACCTGACGCTCGTGACAAGTGCCTGGTGCCCCAGAACGACTGCGACATCTGCCTCAAAGACGCCAAGGATCAGGTTCGTGTTTACCTCGAAGATCTGGACTTGCAGGCGACCACGGGCTCCGAAGTCACACAGTGGGCAGATTGGCTCAAGCAGCGCATCTTTGCAGATTCCCCCGATTGGCAACGGATGCTGAGCGGGCGTTTCTGCATCGTCCACGACGACGTGATGAGCTTCTTGCTCGAGACCGCGACCGAGATTACAGCACGTGTCAAGCTCAAACCAGATACCAAAACCGTTGATACTGATGTTGGTGGCCTCTGGTACGAGGAGTCGCTCCCAACAGAGACAGTTTTGTACGGGTTGGTGGTGGCAACGCCCATCGCCAGGACAAAGCTCACAGCATCGGAACTCTTCCAGGTAGTGGAGGCGCTCACGCAGCAAACGCTGCAATTTGGCGGCAAAGCGACGGTGGGGCGCGGTCTCTGCCGTCTTCAGATGGTGAAGGAGGGAGGCTGAGATGCAAACGCGCGATCAGCAGTACGCTACCGCTGTTTACAGACAGGTCTCTGAAGACGTCGGGGAGGCAGAGCGGAAGAAGTATGGCTCGATGGCGCACAAGCTGCCCGTGCTGATCCGCACCGCCGGGCTGGCACAAGCGCTAGCCTTCGTGGATACGCGGGGCGACGACACACACCACAAGTTGCTCAACCACCTGGCTGTGACTGTCGGCTATGGCTCGGGCGAGAAACTGCTTGAGGCCAGCCGCACGGCCCAGCTTGGCGCCTACATGCACCTCACGCAGAAAGTGTTGCAGGCGTTGCTCTGGTACAAACGCTACGCTCAATCGGTGCTCGATGTTGATCCGAGCCAGGAGGATCGCCGATGAGCACTCGTCGCTCACCGCTTGTGTTTTTCGGAATGCCGGAGCAAACGACACATGCCGGGCTCTGGCTTGATAAGTACGTCCGCGACCAAACCCGTGACGATGTAGAGAGCCGCCATCAGTTGGTTCAACAGGTCGCCGGAATACCGGAGCCCGATTTTTATCCGGGCTTCTTTCAACGGTGGAAGGATGCGCTCGCCGGGTGCGGTGCCGTCCTGCGAGAAGCCCGCGTGCAAGGGCGCATGGTCATCGGGATGGGGAACGAGAGCGTGCTTGAAACCGCCGTCACCCTCCACCGCACCTACGGAGTGCCCTACATCCCGGGCAGCGCTCTCAAGGGGCTGGCCGCCGCCTACGCGCGCCAGCGGCTTGATCAGGCAACGTGGGGTGAGGGAAGCGCCGCCTACAACATTGTCTTCGGCACGGCAACCAACACGGCTCCCGCTGCCGCCGCCCCCGATCTGGACGATGGTGGCGCTGCGGGCTACGTGACCTTCTTCGACGCACTCCCAACGCCCAACCAGAGGGGACCACTGCTCCACGCCGACGTACTGACGGTCCACCATCCTGCCTACTACCGGGGTGAACAGGATGTGCCACCCGCCGACTGGGACAGCCCGACGCCGATCCCGTTCCTGAGTGCTACGGGGACATATCTCGTCGCGCTGGCAGGCCCAGAAGCGTGGCTGGAGCGCACCTTCGAGATTTTGCAGAGGGCGCTGAGAGAGATGGGGGTAGGGGCGAAGACATCGAGTGGGTATGGGCGCCTTCTTCTCCATCCTCCCGGAGGATGACTCCCCCTTCCTTAATGTTTGTTGAACCTGCGGAGGGAACTTGTGACGAAGTTAGTATGCTTTCTCGGAACCAGCAAATATTACGAAACTGTCTACACTTTTCAGGACCGGGAGTGTACAACTTGCTACTTCCCGGTGGCCGCAGCTGAGTTTTTCCAACCCGATTGCATTCTGCTCTTCGTCACCAAAGCTGCCGAAGATAAGCACCTGGAGCGGCTTCGAGCGGAGTTGGGTGGGCGTTTTGAATTACGGCCTGTCAATATCCCGGAGGGCAAACGCGAGGAAGAATTGTGGGAATTGTTTTCCAAGCTCACCTCTCGGCTGGGTGATGGCGATGATGTGATCTTCGATATTACCTTTGGATTTCGCTCGATTCCTGTTCTCGCTACTATCGCTGCGTCGTACCTGCGAGTGGCGCGCAACGTGCGTCTGCAGAAGATAGTGTACGGCGCTTACGAGGCCAAAGACCAACAGGGCAAAGCTCCTGTTTTTGACCTGACTCCCTTCCTGGCCCTGCTTGACTGGACTACGGCGACCTACCTTTTCCTTCAAACTGGAATCGCCGCACCACTGGTGGAGCGCCTGCGCCAGGCTAACTGGTCATCTGGATTGCGCGCCGAGGCTCTGGAAGAGGTGACGGCGGCTATGCGCCTCACGCGCCCGGATGAGGCACGGTCGCTTGCATACCAATTTTCTCAGGCCCTGAGTACGCTCCATCTTGCCAGCCCGGCGGCGAAGCCCTTCGAGTTGCTGCTGGACCAGGTGCGAGACGAGTTTGCCCGCATTGCACCGCGCTCCCCCCAACCGGACGATCTTGAGCAGGAGTTGCGCGAAGAATACGCCCTTATCCAGTGGAACTTCAACCGGGGGCAGTTCCTGTCAGCCATCACTGTGACGCGAGAATGGCTGGTTTCTCTCCTCTGCTGGCACGCGAACTGGACGACACATGTGACAGACAAAAACAGCGGTCAAGCAGTTCCTGCCTGGCGGAGTGAAGAAGTCCGAAAAAAAGGAGAAAAGGCGCTTAACCACCTCAAAGAGCTTGCCACACTGGATGAAGCTGAGCGTGCGAAGCAAATAGGATCAAAAACGCCGATCGCCCAGGAACTTTGGAAGCGCAACGCAGCCTATGCTGAGCAACTTGGTTCCGCATGGGGGTTGGCCAGTAGCCTGCGCAACGACCTGAACCACGCGGGCAAGGTCCATTCCACTACCCCCCGCTCGCTCCGTGACATCCTCCACGAGATCGAGTGTACACGAAGAACTCTGACAGACCTTTTCACTGCCTCCGGTTTGGAGTCGCATCCGACGCCTACTCTCTGAATTCGGCCATGATCTACCCCAACTTCGCTCATCTCCTCACCCCGACCGCTTGGCGGCGATCCCCACCCTGGCCAGCCACGCGGTCCCGCGCGCCGTCGAGGTGCGCAGCCTGGTGGACCCGTCGCAGCGGTCGTTGGCGCCGCAGGTGGCGGCGATGGTGGATACGGTGGGTATGTCGACGGGCCGACCACGGTGCTG
>DOUV01000854.1 GCA_003520455.1 Chloroflexota bacterium
AGGCCGAGACCGGCAACCGCCGCGCGGCCGAGCTGATGCGTGAGCTCGGTGGTGGGACCGTCGGCCAGGAGCTGGCCGATGAGTACCCGGCCGCGCCACCCGTAATCCAGATCGAACTGAGCGCCGAGGAGGTCGAGCGCCTGCTGGGTATGCCGCTCCCCGTGGACCGCATTGCCGCGCACCTGCGCCGCCTTCAGTTCCAGATCGAGCCAACGGGGCCAGACCGGTTGTTGGTGACTGCGCCCAGCCATCGGCTCGACATCACTGGCCCTCACGATCTCATCGAGGAGGTCGCCCGCATCGAGGGCTACGATACGATCCCCTCGACCCTCATGGCGGACCAGTTGCCGCCGATGCGCCAGGACCCCACACTGGCGGTAGAAGAGCGCATCCGCAACCTGCTCGTGGCGGCGGGTCTGCAGGAGACCATCTCCTATACCCTGACCTGCCCCGAGCGCGAGGCGGCGCTGATCCCAGGCGCCAATCCCGGCGATGTCACTGACGAGGGGTACGTGCGCCTGGCCAACCCAATCAGCCGGGAGCGGCGGGTGATGCGGCGCACCCTACTCGTGAGCGCTCTCGAGACCCTCCAGAACAACCTGCGCTTCCGCGAGCGGGTCGCCATCTTCGAGGTCGGCCAGACCTACCAACCTGTCGCCGGACAGTTGCTGCCCGAGGAGCATCGTGGACTGGTGATCGCACTGGCCGGCGCGGCCAGCAAGCCGAGTTGGCTGGTCCCCGAGCCGCCCCACGTGGATTACTTCGACCTGAAAGGGATCGTCGACGCGCTCCTGGAGCACCTTCACCTGCACGAGCGTGTCCGCTTCGTCCCGAGCGATCACCCGACCTTCCAGCCCGGGCGCGCCGCCGATCTCGACCTCGATGGCACCAAAATCGGCACCCTGGGCGAGTTGCACCCCCTCGTGCGTGAGGAGCACGGCATCCCACTCGACCTACGCGTCCCGGTAGCCGAGTTGGCCCTCGATGCCCTGATCGCGGCGGCCCCACGTAGTTGGAAAACAGCGCCTGTCCCGCGCTTTCCGCCCATCGTCCAGGACCTCGCCGTCGTCGTGGACGAGGAGCGACCCGCCGGAGAGGTCGAGCGGGCCATCCGTGGGGCGGCGCCGGCCTTGCTGGTCGATGTGCAACTCTTCGACGTCTACCAGGGTGCGCCCATCCCGGCCGGCAAGAAATCGCTTGCCTTCCGCCTGACCTACCAGGCGCCCGACCGCACGCTGACCGACGCCGAGGTCGCCCGGGCTCACAACACTATCGTTGCTGCAATCAGGCACGAGCTTGGCGCCGAGATCCGCGGCGTGTAGCTGCCGAGCCGGGCGCCCCCGAACGCTGCCGCGCCCATCGGGAAGGCAACGGCGCTGGCGCTTGACACGGCTGCCGGGCCTGAGTATCATGCGATCGGCGGTGGGCAGCCTCGTTGCCTGCCGCGATTGTGGTCGCCATTTTTGGGAGGACCGTTGTGACCACCGCGCTTGACGCGGACAGTCCCAGTTCGGTGACAACTGATATCGCCATCGAGCAATGTCCCGACGATGGGCGCCGTCGCCAGGCCACGCGGTCGCGATCGGTGTCCCGCTAGCGCTCACTCCGGGCAGGCGCCGGCCGTACTCACCGCCCGCTGCGCTCGCCTCGGATAGGCACCTCAACGCCCACGGTCGGGGCTTTGCGCCAGGACGGTGGGCGCTTTGCGTCCCCATCGGGAGGTGCCGCTTGCTGGTTCTCGACCCCGCCCCGGAGTTCCTTTCCTGGCCTGCGACGCACAGGATCCGAGACCGCTTGCGCAGTCGCACCACAGACCAGGACAGGGAGCAGCTGAAACGCCCCTGCTCCCTCTCGACGCTCGTCTTCCCAGAGACCTCGCAGGGTCTACCGTCTTGCACCGGGATGAATACCGCCGGTCCGCGGTGAGGAGGGAGATCATGCAAGAGACGACGCTTCCCCTGGTCGCCGAGATCGAGCGCCTCGTTACCCTGAACGACACCAACCGGAACGGTCTGCGCGGGTTGCTCGAGGCCATTCACCCGGCTGATATCGCCGAGGTGCTCGATGAGTTGAGCGCCGAGGCCCGGCTGGCACTGTTTAATCTGCTTTCCATCGAGGTTGCCAGCGAGGTTCTGGACGAGAGCAACCCGGAGATTGCCCGCTTCATCTTCGAGGAGCTTCCAGACGATCGACTGGCCGACCTCCTCGAAGAGCTGCCGATGGACGATGCCGCCCGGCTGCTCGCCGACCTTCCGCCGCAGACCGCCGCCGGGCTGATCGAACTCATGCAGCCCGAGGACGCCGCCGAGGTGCGCGACCTGCTCTCCTACGAGGAGAGCACGGCCGGGCGCCTGATGACCGACAAGTTCGTCCGCCTGCGCAGCACCTGGACGGTGACCGAGACCTTCGATTATCTGCGTCACCTGGACCCCGACACCGAGACCATCGCTTACCTCTACGTCGTCGATCATCGCGACCGGCTGGTCGGCGTCGTGCCGCTGCGTTCGCTGGTCATAGCCCAGCCAGAGCAGACCATTGAGGAGATCATGACGCCCCGCGTTGTCGCGGTCGGCGTCGATACCGACCAGGAGGAACTGGCCGAGACGGTCGCCAAGTACGACTTCTCCGCCATTCCCGTGGTGGACGATGAGGGGCGCCTGGTCGGCATCGTCACCGTGGACGATGTAGTGGACATCCTTGAGGCCGAGGCCACGGAAGATATCCAGCGGCTGGGTGGTTCCGAGCCTCTCGACCAGCCCTATTTTGCCACACCGGTTGTCACCGTGGCCCGCAAACGAATTGGCTGGCTGCTCCTTCTCTTTGTCGGAGGCAGCCTCACCAGCACGGTCATGCGCCTGTTCGAGGATGAGCTCCTCGAGGTCGTCGCCCTCTCGATCTTCATCCCGCTCCTGATCGGAACCGGCGGCAATGCCGGCTCCCAGACGGTCAGCACCATCATCCGGGCGCTGGCGATTGACGAGATTCGCTTCGGCGATGCCCTGCGCGTGCTGTTCCGCGAGCTCTCCACCGGACTCCTGGTCGGCACGCTGCTGGGTCTGGTGGGCGCTTGCCTCGCCCTGTTCTGGGGAGCTGGGATCACGCTCGCCATCGCCGTTGGGTTGACCCTGCCGATGATCTGCACGTGGGCCAGCGTCGTCGGCGGTTTGGTTCCGCTGCTGGCGGAGCGCGTGGGAATCGATCCTGCTGTGGTCTCAGCGCCTCTCATTACAACTGTGGTGGACGCTACCGGCCTTGCGATCTACTTCCTGATCGCGAGAGCGGTGCTGGAGTTGTAGTAGATAGCAGAGGGAGCAGACGCTCTTGCAACGCAGATACAATCCTGGAGCACTCCTGCTCCCTTTGCTACCCTCAAAAGAAGGAGAAGGTGTATGCTCGATGTCGCCGCTGCCCGCAGCCACTTCCCGGCCCTGCACCGCGAGATGAATAGACAGCCTGTGATCTACGCCGACAACCCCGGCGGCACCCAGGTCCCAAAGATAGTCGCCGACGCCGTCGCCGGCCACCTGCTGGAGTGTAACGCCAACAGCCACGGCGCCTTCCTAACCTCTCATCTGACCGACCAGGTGGTCGCCGAGGCCCGGCGAGCGATGGCCGACCTGCTCAATGCCCCCTCACCCGATGAGATGATCTTCGGCCCCAACATGACCACACTCACGTTCGGCCTCAGCCGAGCCATTGGCCGTCTCCTGAACCCGGGGGACGAGATCATCATCACCACGCTCGACCACGACGCCAACTACTCCCCCTGGGCGGCGCTGGCCGAGCGTGGGGCCATCCTCCGGCAGGTCGATATCAATCTGGAAGATGTGACCCTGGACCTGGCGAGCCTGGAGCGACAGCTGTCGCCGCGGACTCGTGTCGTCGCGTTCGGCCACGCCTCGAACGCCGTCGGCACCATTAACCCGGTGCACCGGATCGTCGAGATGGTGCGGGCCGTGGTCCCCGAGGCGATCATCTACGTGGATGCGGTCCAGAGCGTGCCGCACATCCCCATCGATGTGCAAGCCCTCGGGTGCGATCTACTGGTCTGTTCCAGCTACAAGTTTTTCGGCCCGCACCAGGGCATCGCCTGGGGTCGCTACGAGCTGCTCGACCGTCTGCCGGCCTACAAGGTCCGGCCCGCCGATCCCGAACCCCCTGAAAAGTTTGAGACCGGAACCAAAGCCTTCGAACTGATGGCGGGCGTCTCGGCGGCGGTGGACTATCTGGCCTCGCTTGGGGGGGTGACAGACAACCGGCGCGAGTATCTGCGGCGCGTAATGCGGAGCATCGCGGAGTACGAACAGCAGTTAAGTGCTCGCCTCATCAGCGGCCTGAAGACTATCCCTGGCGTGACTCTCTACGGCATCACCGACCTCGACCGCCTCCATGCGCGGGTGCCGACCGTCGCCCTCACCAGCGCGGGCACGTCCCCCGAGATGCTGGCAACTCGGCTGGGCGAGCAGGGTGTCTTCGCCTGGCACGGTAACTATTACGCCATCAACCTCATGGAGCGGCTGGGGCTCGAGCCGGAGGGTGCTCTGCGATTGGGTCTAGCGCACTACAATACGGTCGAGGAGGTAGACCGGCTGCTTGAGACGCTGGAGGAGATCTGCCGGTAGTCGGGGGACGCCTGGACCACTGCAGAGTCAATTCCACTCGAACCTCCAGTGAAGGGCATTCGGCGCCCGCTGTTCGTGTTCGGGGGCTCTACCGTGCTGCAGATAGAAGCAGCAGGCACGCTGGACCCCATCATCTCGAGCGTGCGCAAGCGGCGGCCGTGGCGCGTCTGTATGGCCAGAACGGCGTAATGCTGGGCGAGAGCGTCCCGCTGGGTGAAACCTGGATGGCGCAACGCGGGTCCCAGATGGCCTCATCCCCGAGACCCACTTGACGGTGAATGGGCGAGTGGGTGGTAACAGCTACGTCCCGTAGATCGTGCCGGCGGTCGCCACGCGCGCCTCCGGGCCTGGCATGCGCACATCGGCGTGAGCCAGACAGTACCGGGCGATCAGTCGGGTAGAGAGATCAAAGCGCCGGGTGCCCTCGATGCTACGCCCACCCGGCGCCACCCTCCACCTTCAACCCCCAGCCCCCTCCCCCAGTGGGCCGCGCCGTGATGATGTGTTCATATTTCTGTAAAAGTGGCGCGTACGCGCCACTTTTACAGAAAGAGAGTTACGCCATCCCGCACCGTCCCGCTGCTTTCACCGGGTGCCTCCTACCACCGGCCGGAAATCTCTCCAGATAGGGAGTCGCCACCTTCCACCATCCAGCTTGACGATTGCGGCTCCCCGTGTAAACTTAGCTCCTCTAATTGTTAGTGATTCACTACGGCCCGCGTTGTACTGGTCTGACCAACGACGACGCACCATTGGTATGGTAAACCAAACATGAAACGCACATTCACAGCGCACACACTCCCACTTTCAACGACAAAATCGCGCCAGTGGCTGGGACTGCCGGCGGGCTATGCCGCGCTCAGACACCGCAATTTCCGGCTCTACTGGTTCGGCCAGATGATCTCGCTCGCCGGCACCTGGATGCAGACCGTGGCCCAGGGATGGCTCGTCTACCAGCTCACCAGGTCACCGTTTGCGCTTGGACTGGTCGGGATGGCGGCCTCGCTCCCTATCCTGTTCTTCTCGCTCTTCGGAGGCGTACTGGCCGACCGGCTTGACCGTCGGAAGCTCCTGATAACAACTCAAAGCCTGGCGATGTTCGAGGCCTTCATCATGGCATGGTTAATCTGGAGCGGACGCATCCAGATCTGGCAGATCTACGCGCTGGCGTTTGGCCTCGGCATGATCTACGCGCTGGACAGTCCCGCGCGCCAGGCTTTCGTCGTGGAGTTGGTCGGCAGAGAAGACCTCCCCAACGCTATCGCGCTCAACGCCACCATCTTCAATTTGGCGCGCGTGGTCGGTCCCGCAGTCGCCGCGGCTCTGCTGGCCACGGTTGGCGTTGCGAGCGCTTACTTCATCAACGGGCTGACCTTCATCGCGGTGATCGTCATGCTGATCGCTATCCAGGTGCCCGCCAGGATGACCAGCGCGACCCAGCGGTCGATGCTCGATAACCTGCGCGAGGGGCTCGCTTATATCCGCACGGACCCCCCGACGATGGCATTGATCGGGATGGTCGCCATCGTCGGGCTCTTCGGATTGCCCTACTCGACCCTCATGCCGGCGTTTGCCGACCGCGCACTTCACACCGGGGTCCAGGGCTATGGCGCTCTGCTTATGGCGAGCGGCATCGGAGCCCTGATCAGCGCCTTCAGCCTGGCCTCGCTCAGTTCGCTTCGGCACAAGGGCAAACTTCTGACCGTGGGCGACTTGATCTTTCCGGTCATGTTGGTGGCCTTCAGCCTTACCCGCTCGATGCCGCTGGCGCTGGGCTTGCTGGTGCTGGTCGGCGGCTTCCTGGTGATGCGGGCGACGATCAGCAATATCCTGCTCCAGACCACGGTCCCCGATGAGCTGCGGGGACGGGTGATGAGCGTCTACACCATGATGTTCCTGGGTATGACGCCATTCGGGAGCTTCCAGGCCGGCGTGGTGGCCGAGCACTTCGGGGCCCCAGCCGCGATCTTGATCGGCGGGCTGATTGTCTGGTCGGCGGCGGTCTTCATCTTCATCCGCTTCCCCCGCGTGCGTCGCTTGCCCTGATCTTATCCGAACCTCACTAAGAAAAGCACCGGCCCGCGGGCCGGTGCTCCTCTGCTGGGGCGGGGTGACTACTGGAAGATACCAAATGGCAAGTAGGCGCTCACGATCCAGTTGGGCGCGTCCACGATCTCACTGATCTTGAGATCGACCGCCACGCTGCTAAGCATGTAGGCCTCGACCGGTGTGAGGTCGTACTCGTGCACAAGATGGTCGATCATGTATCGAATGGCGTTCTGGGCGCCGACGAAGAGATCGGGTCCGACACTGGCAGTGCAGTAGTAGCCCTTGCCCTCCCATTTGGAGTTGAGTGGCCCCCGGCAAATGAATTGTGGCTCGGGAATCGAGCGGCCCTTGAGCACCGTGAAGCGCAACTCGAAGCGCATCGGGCACTCAATGCCGGTCACGCAGACCTCGCCGTCGCCCTGGGCCGCGTGGCAGTCGCCCGCCGAGAAGAGTGCGCCGGGTACCTGCACCGGCAACAGCAACGTGTTGCCTGCGTTGAGGTGGCGAATGTCCATGTTGCCACCAAACTTCCCTGGCGGCAGGACAAAGTGCTGCCCCGGCTCAGCCGGTGCGACTCCCATCGTGCCACAGAACGGATCGAGCGGGATCCGGATGCCAGACTTGAAATCGGCGTAATTCAGATTGGTCAGGTCCCAGATGTGGAGGTTTGGCCCCGGAAAATCGTCGGGGAGCAACCCGAGCGTCGGCAGCACGCCCGTCCAGCCCCAATCGAGTGGCCGCAGGGCCAGGATCTCGACCGACAGCACGTCGCCGGGCTCGGCCCCGCGGACGGAGATCGGACCCGCGAGCGGATAGATTCGGTCGAAGTCAACGTTCGCCAGGTCGGCCGCACTCGACTCGGGCGTAATCTGGCCGCCCGTCACCTCCTCGGTCTCACAGACCACCACATCACCGGAATCGATCTCGATCGCCGGCGGCAGGCTGTTGTCCCACTTGGTGTGGAAGGTTTCCCGGCCGATGAAATGGATTGCCATCTGGTGCCTCCTTTATCTCTTGAGGATGACCGCTGACGCTACCATCTGCCCCGGACGGGGCGGATCAGCGCCAGTATACCACCCTTTGGGCCCTTCGTGACGACCAATTTCCCACGGGCAGGATACGACGTGCCGTGAAGATTCGCGCGAATGAGAGCGACGAGCCACTGAGACGCTCCATCAAGACGGCTCAACTATGCTCATCTGCGCGAAACAGCGGCCATTTATCACTTCCTCAAACCGCCTCAGCCTGTCACAATAGCACTGGGTCTCCTGTGTCATTGCGTGAGGTGTGGCATGCCCCGCTGGTCGCCCGTCTTCTTGCTCTTCCTCCTGATAGCGTGCCGTTCCACTGAGACCGCTGTGCTGCCGTACGTAGACCTGAGCCAGGGCCAGCCCTTGCCCGCTGCAGCCGTTGCCGACGTGGCGCCCTTGCGCATCGCTGTAGCCGCCATCATCTCGCCCAAGGGCACCGTCGAGAGCTATAGCGATCTGGCCAACTACCTGAATACTACTCTCGGCCGGCCTGTGCAATTGGTCCAGCGCCGCACCTACGCCGAAGTCAACGACCTGGTCGCGGCGAACGACGTGGACCTCGCGTTCGTCTGTACAAGCGCCTATGTAGACGGCCACGACCGCTTTGGCATGGAGTTGCTGGTTGCGCCGGAGGTCAATGGCCAGCAGGTCTACTATTCAGAACTCATCGTGCCTAGCAGCAGTGCGGCACACAGCATGGCCGATCTGCGCGGTATGGTGTTCGCCTTCACCGACCCGATGAGCCACACAGGACGGGTCTACCCAACCTACCTGGTGCAGCAACTGGGTGAGACCCCACACACCTTCTTCCGCCGTACCTTCTTCACCTACAGCCATGACACAGCGATCAACGCCGTCGCGGCCGGCGTGGCCGACGGCGCGTCCGTGGATAGCCTGGTGCTGGAGTACGCCTTCGAGCGCGAACCTGCCCTGAAGGAGCGCATCAAAGTCATCCACCGCTCACCGCCCTTCGGTATCCCGCCAGTTGTTGTGCCACCGGATCTACCCGCGCGCCAGAAAGCACGACTGCGTGAGATCCTGTTAGGAATGGATACGGACCCCGCCGGCCAGCGCATCCTGACAGCGTTGGGCATCGATCGCTTTGTGCTGGTGGATGACCGTGCATACGACACGGTCCGCAGCCTGCGCCGGATCACAGGAGGGTTCCAGTGAGGGTACTCGCCCACCATCTGCCTACGCATTCTCGTCGGGGCAGATGGATGGAACAGACGTGGGCACTCGTCGGCGGGGTGAGCGTCCGCACCAAAATTTTGGGTATCGTCCTGGCGCTGACCACGGTTCTGGGACTGGGCATCACCTGGCAGGTGCGGGTAGTGATGGAGCGGGTCTTCATCGACGAATTAGAAACCCGCGGCCACTCTGTCATCAGCGACCTCGCCGCCCGTAGTGCGGACCCCATCCTCCTCAACGATACGTTTGCGCTCTACCAGCTCCTGACCGAGACCGTCGCCAACCACCCGGACCTGCGCTACGCTTTTGTTGTGGACCCCGATGACCACGTGCTGGCCCACACGTTTGGGGAGAACGGCTTTCCGATCGCCCTGCTGGAGCTGAATTCGCCCGCCACGGGCGGTGGCAGCCACCATCAACTCTACGACAGCAACGAAGGGCCAATCCACGATTTCGCGGCGCCTATCCTGGACGGGCGGGCGGGCGTCACCCGGCTTGGCCTGAGTGAGGCCAGGCTGCACGGGGTGGTGAATGCGGTGACCGGCCAGATGCTGTTGACAACCCTGGTCGTGGCCCTGGCGGGTATCGCCTCCGCGATGGGATTGACCTGGCTGCTCACTCGCCCAATTCTCGATCTCGTCACCACCACCCGGCGCGTGGGCGCGGGCGATCTCACAGTCCGCGCGCCGCACTGGGCCGATGATGAGATCGGGGCCCTGGCGGACGCCTTCAACCAGATGGTGGCTGACCTGGACGCCAGCCACGAGGCCGTCACGGAGAAGGAGCTGGCCCGCAGCCGCCTCCTCGAGCGCTTGATCGCTGCTCAGGAAGAAGAGCGCAAACGCATCGCGCGCGAGCTGCATGACGGCGTGGGGCAGGCTCTGACCTCACTGATGCTGGGAATGAAAGTGGCGGGCCAGGCAGACAACCTGTCGGGGGTAAGGACCAAAATGGATGACCTGCGCCAGATGCTCAGCGAAAGCCTGGAGCAGGTACGGATGCTCAGCCGCCAGCTTCGCCCGAGCGTCCTCGACGACCTGGGCCTGGTGGCAGCCCTGGAACGCTACGCGGCCGAATGCGCCCGGCTCTATCCTGGTCTTACCGTGGATTTGCACTGCGACCTGCCCGCCCGGCTCTGCCCCACGACGGAGACAGCCCTTTACCGGATCATCCAGGAGGCCATCACGAACGCGGCACGGCACGGCGTAGCCCACACTGTGAGCGTGCTGCTCACCGGGCGCGATGGTCAGGTCCGGGCCATCATTGAAGATGATGGCTGCGGCTTTGACCCTGGTACGGCCCGCCGTGCCGGGCAGAGTGTGGGCATTCACGGCATGGCTGAACGGGCCGAATTGTTGGGCGGGCGGCTGGATATCGAGAGTAGCTCCGAAGGCACCGCTGTGTACGTCGAGGTCCCCAATGGCTCAGACGATCCACATCTATCTCGCTGATGATCACGCCGTGCTGCGCGACGGACTGAGAGCCCTGCTTGACGCCGAGCCCGACATGGAAGTGATCGGCGAGGCCAGCGACGGTTTTGGCTGCATCCGTGATGTGACCACGCTGCGTCCCGACGTGATCCTCTTAGACCTTAACATGCCCCAGTGTAATGGGCTGGAGGCCCTGGAGGAACTGCGCCGGGTCGCCCCGGAGAGCCGCGTCCTGGTGCTGACGATGCACGACGACGCCGGGTACCTGCGCCAGGTGCTGGCCTCAGGCGGCGCCGGCTATGTGCTCAAGAACGTCGCCAGCGAGGAGCTGCTCTCCGCGATCCGGGCGGTCTATCAAGGGGGCACCTTCTTACATCCCAGTCATACGAAGCTGCTCCTGGATGAGATAGTCGACAAACATCGTGCCGCCTCCACCGGCAGCCATGGCACCCTCGAGCGCTACCACTCTTTGAGCGAGCGCGAGACCCAGATCTTTAAGCTGGTGGCGCTGGGGCACCGGAACAGCGAGATCGCCGGGATGCTCCACCTCAGCGTGAAGACGGTCGAGACCTACAAGTCGCGCCTGATGCAGAAGCTGGATCTCCGCAGCCGCGCCGCTCTGGTGCGCTGTGCTCTGGAACTGGGTCTGCTGGAACACGAAGATGGCTGAAGGCAGTTTATCGAGGATTTTTAGAAAGAGAATTGCTCCACATCGCTCGGCCTGGCGTGCCAGGTCCAGGCCCTGGCCGCCGGATCTGGCGATCCGGCGGGAGCAACTGGGGTCACTTCCTCGCTCGGCCTGGATCTGGCGATCCAGGCCTCAACTGCCGGATCTGACGATCCGCCAGGAGCAACCAGGGTGACTTCCTCGCTCGGCCTGGATCGCCAGATCCAGGCCCTGGCCGCCGGATCGCCAGGTCCGGCGGGAGCCGTTGGGATGAATTAAGTTCTGGAACTCCCTGGAGCGACCGCGGACGGCGGATCCCAGAGCGCAGAGTGGCCACCGGCAATAGAAGCACGGCCGGCGCGGAGCGGAGGCAGCATCGTCAGGGCTTTGGCCGGTTGCAGATGTCGAAGGCGATAAGAGCGTAGAGTTGGGCAGCACGCACGATATCGTCGGCCTCGATGAAGTAGCTCCAGCCTTCGGAGGAGAGCCCCAGCGGTGGCCCGTAGGTGACCGCCGGGATGCCGATCTCGTTGAAGACATTGAGGTCGCGCCACATGCTGCTCACCGGCGGGTCCGGCTCGGTCGGTGGCTCGGCGAAGAAGCGCCGGTGGGCGATCTCGATCGCCGCCTCCAGGAGATCCGTGTTCTTGCCCTCGTAGCCTCGGCGAAAGAGGTAGGGTTGCACGTCGGCCTGGACATCGAGGCGCGCAACCAGGCCGCGCAGCTCCTCAAGCGGCACGAGCGGCTCGACCTTCGGTGGAACGCGTACATCCACGTAGAGGGCGCAAAGACCGGCGGTCTCAATCGGCTTGTAGGGTAGCCCACCACGGATCGCACCCACAGAGGCCTTGGGCACCACTTCGCCGGTGCGCGAGTGATAGCTGTAGCGGCGTTCGTATTCGGCCGCCCACTCTTCGATGGCCTCGACCAGCCTGGCGGCCTGCACGATCGCGTTCGGGTGGTCCACAACAAGTTCGGGGCGCCGGAGAAAGGGCGTGTAGACCGCTTTCCCGAAGACGGTGATTTTGACCAGCAGGCAGCCACACTCCACGCCGGTATAGGTCCAGTTAGTGCACTCGGCGACCAGCGCGTGGTCGGCCACGACCCCGTGGGTGACGGCGTAGCGCGTGCCGATACCCTTCCCCTCATACTGCGGCCCCCGGTATTCATCGATCGGTGCGCGGCCGATCTCGCCGGCGACGCCCGCAAAGAGCAGATCGCCTTTCAGGGGAACCCGCGCGCGCTTCAAGGCCTTGAAGGCCAGCAGCGTGGCAGCCATGGGCGCTTTGTCGTTGACGACGCCCTGGCCGTAGATGCGGTCGCCTTCCTGCCAGGCCGACATGTCCGCCCTGGTCAGCCGGCCGATCGTCCAGACATCCATGGGATCGCCGTAGGCCGTGTCGAAGTGGCTGTTCAGGATAAGCGACTGGCCGCCGCCGCTCCCAGGCAGCCTGCCGACAACGTTATAGCGCTGGGGCAAGACCTCCTGCCGGAAGGCCGAGATGCCGTTCTCGCCCAGCCAGTTCAACACGTAGTCCGCCACCTCGGCCTCACATCCGGGCGGGCTGTTGATCTGCCCGAGCGCCAGGGTGAGATCGACCAGTTCCTGCTTGTCGACCGCGGCTAGAATGTCGTCGATTGGGGTGTTTGTCACCCGCTCACCTCCGGTTTATTGACAGGACTTCCGCAGTACCCCCAGGCCGACCCAAAGTTGGTAGTCCGCAGAAGCGGCATTTGGCTTGTAGTGCGCGTTTCAGCCCGCTGAAGCGCGCACTACAAGCCGATGCCCCGTCCGCAATTCAACCCACCGCGTAACTCCTGTTATTGAGAAGACGTGCCGTTGCCTGTCCGCAGCGGCGCGACAAAGCGAGCGAAGAGCTGGAAGGATGCGGTTCGTCTTGGCCCAATCGGCATGAAGTTGATGCCGTTGACGCCGCGATCGGCGAGACGGGCGATACGGTCGCGGGCTTCGTCTGGAGTGCCAGCCAGGGTGAATAGTTCAACCATTTCATCGGGCACCAGAGCGGCGGCCTGTTCGGCGAGATGGAACTCGCCGCCACTATAGACCTCTTGAATTCTCTTGACGAGGGCGGGGTCCACGCCGGCAACCTGGCAGTAGTAGGGTGCCATGCGTGCGAACCAGGCGGCCATCGCACGCGAGCCGTCGAGCGCCTGCCGGCGGTCTTCGGAAATGGTGCCACACGCCATGATCCAGAGGTCGATGTCGTCGAGCGAGCGGCCCGCTCGCTGGGCGCCGGTGGCGATATGCTCACAGGCCAGATCGACCGCGGCCGGGAAGAGGCCACACTGCGCGATGACGCCGTCGGCAATTTCTCCGGCGAGCTCGAGCATCCGTGGCCCGCTGCCGGCCATGTAGACGGGGACCTGATCGCGGTACCTGTAGTGGAGTTGGGCGTTGGTCCAGCGGTAGGTGGAGTCGTTGTGGCTCAAGATCTCGCCACTGAAGAGCCGGCGGGCAGCGCTGACCATCTCGGCCAGGTCCCGCCGGCGAGCCGGCGCATAGCCTAATTCGCTCGTCGGGCTGTCGCCTGCGCCGATGCCAAGAATCATCCGTCCTCGAGAAATCTCGTCCACGGTGGCAATCGCGTTGATAGTCATTCCCGGGTGGCGCGTGAACGGGTTCGTGACCCCGGTGCCGAGCAAGAGGCGCTCACTGTTGAGCGCCGCCAGGGTGAGATACGCATACACGTAGCGAGCGTGTAGCGAGGAGTCGGTCACCCACAGCTGCGAAAAGCCGAGGCCTTCCAGCTCCCGCACCTGGTGCTGGAACACATCCGGCGGTTCGACACCCTGCAACGTTACGGCAAATCGGAGCTCGTTGGAATGTTCGGCCATACTCTGCCTTGCCTCCCGCGTCGGATACTCAGCTTCAAGAAGACAACCGTTCAGAGAGTGCTCCCTGACTCCTTCTCGACGGACGCGTGATGCGTGAGGACAAGGGTCACGCATCACGTTCCTACCCCCCTGAACGGTTACTCAAGAAGATAGGGGGCCGCTGCACGCTCAAAGCCCCAACTGCTTCGCAATCAGACTGAGCAGAATCTCGCTCGTGCCGGCGCCATAGAGCAGGAAGCGAGCGTCGCGGAAGTAGCGCTGGGCGTCGTATTCCATGGCAAAGCCGTAACTGCCGAAAATGCGAGTCGCCTCGTCGGCCAGTTCGTTGGCCATCTCGGAAGCGTACAGTTTCGCCATGGCCGCCAGCCTCATGTCGGGCTCGCCGGCCGATATCCCCCAGGCGGCGCGATAGACGAGCCAGCGAGTTGCCTCGAGTTGCGTCGCCATCGCCGCCAGCTTGTGAGCAATTGCCTGGAACTTGCCGATCGGGCGCCCAAATTGCGAGCGCACCTGCGCATATTGAAGCGCAGCATCCAATGCCGCCTGGCCCAGTCCGAGTCCGAGCGCGGCGGTCATCGCGCGGATCTCGGCCAGCGTGCTGCGCAGGTGTTGGAAGCCCGAACCCTGAGCGCCCAACAGGTTTTCGGGCGGCACGCGCACGTTGTCGAGGACCAGTTCCGACGTCAGCGAGCCGCGAGTGCCGAGCTTCTCGATCTTGCGGCCCCGCGCAACCCCGGGCATGTTCCTCTCGACGAGGAAGAGATCGATGCCTTTGGTGCGCTGCTCGGGCTCGGTTTTGGCGGCGACAATGAAGAAGTCGGCAACATCTGCGGAGGTGATCCACATCTTGCGCCCGTTGAGCGACCAGCCGTCTAGCACCCGGTCTGCCCGGGTCGTAATGCCACCAATATCCGAGCCGGCATCCGACTCAGTAATCGCGATGGTGGCGATCTTCTCGCCAGCCAGCGCCGGCACGAGCAGGCGCTCCTTCTGCTCCGGCGTTCCGAGGTGGTAGAGAATGTCCGTACCGTTGAGAGCCTGCATGCCGACGATCGACGCCAGCGCCAGACTGCCGCGGGCCAGCTCCTCGACCATCAAAATAAAGGTCAGCCCGTCGGCGCCGGCCCCGCCGACGTCTTCAGGATAGCGCAACGAGAAGAACCCAAGCCGCCCACAGCGGCGGAACAGCTCTATAGGGAACGTGTCTTGCTCGTCGATAGCCCGCGCGACCGGTGCGACCTCGTGCTGCACGAAATCACGCACCGTCTGCTGGAAGAGCACCTGGTCTTCAGAGAGACGAAAATCCATGGAGGCTCACTTCAATTTCAGGAAGACGGTCTTTTCCTGCATGTACTTGTGGATACCGGCGCCACCGACCCCGCTCTGCTTGTGCCCTTCGGCGGGCGAATCGAGCATCGCGGGGCTGAAGTAGCTGTTGAGGTAGATTTGCCCGGCGCGCAACTGCGCCGCAGAGCGCACAGCGCGATTGACGTCCCGCGTCCAGACTCCGGCTGCCAGCCCGTAGGCGACGCCGTTGGCGATGCGGATGGCCTCGTCGTCCGTTTGAAACGCCTGGACAGTCACGACGGGTCCAAAAATCTCCTCCTGGGCGATACACATCTCGGGGGCCACGCCGGCAAAAATCGTCGGGACGATGAAATTCCCGTCGGCCAGAGCCGGATCGGTGACCTTATACCCGCCGAGCACAATGTGGGCGCCCTCCCGCTGCCCCAGCGCGATATAATCGAGCACCCGCTTCTCATGGGCAGCGGTAATCACCGGGCCGATCTCCGTACCGTCGGCCAGCGGGTCGCCGATCTTCATCTTGCGCACACGAGTGACCAGCAAATCGAGAAAATCCTCGTAGATGGGCTGCTGCAACAGCAGCCGCGATCCCGAGACACAGATCTGTCCCTGGTCGGCGAAGGCACCATAGATCGCCCACGGCACGGCCGCTTCGATGTCGGCGTCGGCAAAGACGATGTTCGGATTCTTGCCGCCCAGCTCCAGTGCAACCTTCTTGATCGTGCCGGCAGCGCTCCGCATGACGTGCCGGCCGGTCTGCGTGCTTCCAGTGAACGAAATCATGTCGACCGCCGGGTGGGCGACGAGGTGCGCCCCGAGCTCGCGGCTCGCACCGGCGACGATGTTGACCACCCCCGCGGGAAAGCCGGCCTCGGCAAAGAGCCTGGCCAACGCGAGGACGCTCAGGCTGCCGTTCTCGGAGGGCTTGATGACGGCCGTATTCCCCGCCGCCAGGATGGCCGAGATCTTTTGGCAGCCCATCATCAGGGGGCCGTTCCAGGGCAGGATCTCCCCCACCACTCCGACCGGCTCCCACAGGCGGTAGTTGAAGAAATCGCGCTCGGGCATCGGGCGCGCCTCGCTGCCCAGGTCGCGCCCCTTGGCGGCGTGGTAGTCGAATGCATCGATTGCCTGGGGAATGGCATAGTCGTGCATCCGGGCGAGGGTCTTGCCGACGTCGACGGTTTCCAGGAAGGCGAACCGGGCTTTGTTCGCTTCGAGCAGCCCGGCGACCCGGTGGAGGTAGCGGCCGCGCTCCTTACCTGTCATCCGCGGCCAGGGGCCATGGTCGAAGGCGCGGCGCGCGGCCGCGACCGCCCGGTCGACGTCCACCGGACTTCCGTCGCAGGCAGTGGCGACAACCCGATTCGTCGCCGGGTTGACGATCTCAAAGGTGGCACCGCCCGACGCAAGTACGAATTCGCCGTCGATGTAGAATCGGTAGGGCTCGGATTGAATCCAGCCCCAATCTACTTCATGGGGCGGCATTTCTCACCCGAGAGAGACCCTCCAGGATCGGCGCGACCTCCAGCGTGAGCGCCATCAGGCCGACCTCGCGCTCGTAGGTCTCCGGGTCAACCTGACTCTTGATCACGTCCTCCAGAATGTGATAGACGGGGAGCCCCAACGAGACTCCTGCCAATGGACCGGCGTAGCTCGGATCGCCCAGCGTGACAGTTTCGGCGGTAAGCTCCGTACTGTCCGCGTCGGGCTGACCCAACACGATGATCAGGTTCTCGTCACCATGCTCTTTGGCTATCTGCATGATCATCGCCTGATCTTCCAGGTCCATTGCGCCGGCGGCCGTTCAGACATAGCATTGGGTCAGCGTCAGCACCACCTCGGCCCCGGCGGTCTGCAGGCATTCCGCGATCGACGTGCCGGGAATGCCATCACGCTCGCCTAGTGCAATGACTTTCTTGCCTTTCAGATCCATCGCCTTGTTCCTTGGAAGTGGGGGCGGAGGGAGGTGCGCGCGGTAGAAGCCCGCGCCTCTCTTACCCCGGATTATTGAGAAGCGACAAGCTCACCACTCAACCACGATCAATTGCTCAACTACGGCGGCCAGCGTGTCGCGGGTCACATTCTTCCCTGTCAGACGCCGGACTTCCTCGCCGTTCTGGAACAGAAGGTAAGCCGGGAGGCCCATCACCCCGTATTCGCGGACCACCGGCCAATTGGCGCGGGCATTGGCATTCATTTTCACGACGCGCATCTGCCCGCTGACCTCGTCGGCCAGCGCCTCGACGGCCGGCATGAGCGCGAGGCAGGGCTGGCAGCGCGGCCCCCAGAAATCGACCAGCACGGGGACATCGGCCTGCAATACCTTGCTGGGAAACTCTTCAGCGGTTATCTCAATCAGCGCCATTTTGCTCTCCTCATTTCGCTTGTGTTGCGGTAACTCCTCAGCCGCTCGGCCTGGATGGCCACATCCAGGCCCATGCGATGACGAAAAGAGCCTGGTCCGGCCAGCTCAGCCGGCGGATCGCCAGATCCGCCGGGAGCGGCTGAGAAGTTACGTGTTGCGCTCTATCAAAAATGACATGCCATCCGAGAGATTGGTCATGCGCCCCAGAAAGAGACTGCCTTTGGCGACGAACATAGCGCGCTCTATCTCGCCGGTCAGCAGGCGCTGGCGCGCATGGCCGAGAAAGGGCACCGCGGCGGCGATGTGGCCCTGGGTGGGTGAGAAACCCGGCATCCCGCGCCGCGCAATGAAGATGTCGATCTCGTCCCGCTCCATCTCTTCGCGCATCACTGCGAGTCCGGCCAACGTGCGGTAATTGGTCAGAGGGACATTGCCGCTGCCGGCCGGCTCGGTGACCTCGGGGTTGTGCAATTCGAGCGAATATTTGTCCACGTCGAGCAGCGTGTAGCCTAACTTCTGGAGCGGCTCCATCACCAACACCTGCATCATCGCGGGTGGCGAGGCGCTGACCGAAACGCGATGCAGGCCGACGGCATCCAGCCGTACGACAGGACTCTCGCCGTCGTCGGGCCCGACGAGGATCGCCACCGCGCCAAGCACATCCTCCAGAACCGGCATCTGGTGCTTGAGGTGCCCGCGGAATTTCATGCCCAGTTTGGCGAGCGAGCCCCCACCCACGACGGCGACGTTGCGCCAGATCTTGGACTGGACCAGGCTCGCGGCCAACACCACGGCGTGAATCGGCGCAGCACAGAACGCTTTGACATCCGAGCCGGAGGCCATGCCGAAACCGGCGAACTCAGCCATGGCCTTGGAGAGGGAGCCGCCGCCTCGCTGGTAGCGGTCGCCCACAGCCTCCTCGCCACAGCCCAGCACATAGTCCACCTGATCGATCTGCAGCCCCTGGCCATCTCTGGCGAGATGGCGCAGCGCCCAGGCGCCGGAGGTCTTGCAGGCGAGATTCTCCAGCAGCACGTTGGCCGTGAGGGTGTCATCCTGCTCGTGGGCACTACGCATCGCGCCCACCAGGCGCCGGCTCTCGTCGTAGATGGGCAGCGCGCCCGCCGCGACCATCGCTTCGATCTGCGCGCTCGGAAGGCCGCTGTCGAGAACGGCGAGCTCCTCGGGGCGCACCAGGGGATGGCCGCGCAACTGTTCGCGAGCCTCATGGGAGAATTCCGCCTCCAACCGAAAGAGGCCGAAGGAGTCTGCGATGCGCATCAACCCGAAAAACTCCACCTCCGGGATGATCTCGCCAAACGGTCCAAACCGTTCGCCCGGCACGGGATTGGCGTACCACGGGCGGCGCAGATCGGCCAGCGCTTCCGGTGGCAGGTTGCCGATGTAAACCTGGTTTGGACCGTAATCGCGCGCGGCGTTAAAATCCCGCAGCGATTCTTCGATATGGCCCAGCACCGCCTCGTTCTGCGCCGTCTCGCGCAGCGGCTTTGAGCCGTAGCGGACGAGGTGGGGCGCGTGTGCCAGGACGTAGGTGACAGCTTTGATGACTGGATAGCTCATGGACGAAGCCACTCCCGCAGTATCTCCTCGGCGTGCTCTCCCAGCCCTGGCGCCGAGCGTGTGACCTTCGCAGGCGTCTCCGAAAAGCGTAACGGCGTGTTGACGACCCGCTGCGGCCCCGCCTCGGGGTCATGCACTGTGACAACCATGTCGCGGGCGATCACCTGGGGATCGGCCGCTGCCTGCGCAACGGTTTGAATCGGCGCGCACGGAATGTCGTCGGCTTCCAGCAGCGCGATCCACTCCACCGTAGGCCGCTCGCGAAATATGGCGGAGAGCTCACGCTCGAGCGCGGGAAGATTCTCACGCCGGGCCAGGTTGGTCCGGAAGCGCTCGTCGGCGGCGAGCGCCGGCCGCCCAAGCGCCTGGCAGAGCCGCTGCCACTGCTTCTCGGTGCCGGCCGCCACAACGATGTAGCCATCCGCGGTCGGGAAGGCCTGGAAGGGCACGATGAGCGGGTGGCGCGAGCCGAGGGGCCGCGGCACCTTCCCGGTCGCGAAGTAACGGCTGAAGGCGTTCTCCAGCAGCGCGATCTGGGTATCCAGCAGCCCCAGCTCCACCAACTGCCCGCGGCCTGTGGAATGCCGTGCTTCCACCGCTGCGAGAATGCCGACCGTCAGGAAAAGGGCTGCCCCGATGTCGCCGGCCGAGAATCCCACCCGTACTGGCTCGCCGTCGGCCTGGCCGGTGATGCTCATGGTGCCCGCCAGGGCCTGGATGATGATGTCGAAGGCCGGCTGGTGGACGCGAGGCCCAGTCTGGCCGAAGCCGGAGCACGAGGCGTAGATCAGCCGCGGGTTGCGCGCCGCCAGGGCCTCATAGGCCAGTCCCCAGCGGGCCATCGTGCCAGGAACGAAATTCTCCACGAGGACGTCCGCCCGCTCCGCCAGATGCGCCGCCGTCCGCCGACCCTCTTCGCTGTTGAGATCGAGGGTCAGGCTACGCTTGCCGCGATTGACGCTCAGAAAATAGGCACTCAGTCGGCCGATGAACGGACCCGCTTTGCGGCTGGGGTCCCCCTGGTGCGGCTCCTCAACCTTGACGACATCGGCGCCCAGGTCGGCCAGGATCATCGTCGCGAAGGGACCGGCCAGGAATCGGGAGAAGTCGAGCAGGCGCAGCCCGCTGAGCGGTCCGTTCACTGCTGCACTTCCATCCAGATGTTGTCGTACTCATCGATCCGCAGCGTCTGGCCCGGCTGCACCAGCACGGTGGTGTCGACGGCCTCGACAAGCGCCGGTCCGACGATGCGGTGGCCGGCACGCATCTTCGCGTGGTCGTAGATCGGCGTCTCGCGACAGCCGCCCTTGAAGTAGACCGGCCGGCGATCCTTGAGGGCGGTAGAGGCATCGCTGTCCCCGCCGGCCTGACGCGCCCAGACGAGCCGCGAGATGAGACCCAACCCGCGCACTTGAAAGGTGTGAGCCTCGACCCCCGCCTGGCGGTAGGCCGCTCCCTCACCATACTTGCGATCGTAGATGGTCTCGAAGGTCAAGAGTAGATCGTCCAGCTCGGCAGGGCCGAGCTCTTTGACCGGCACCGGCACCTGCACTTCGTGGATCTGGCCGTGATAGCGCATGGTGACCGAATGTAGCATCCTGATGGCTTCGTCGTCGACGCCGCCCTCGTGCAGGCCGGCGCGCACCTTCTCTTCCAAGAGCTGATAGGTCCTGTTCAGCCGTTCGGGGTCGAACGGAGCAATCTGCGGATCAGAGAGCTGATGAAGGTAGACGAGATCGGAGCCGGCAATCCCTCGCGCTGAATATTCCGAGGAGTGGGCGGGGATGATGATCTCCTTCACACCGATCTCACTGGCGAAGGCACCGACATGCAGCGGCCCCGCGCCGCCAAAGGCGAGCAGCACAAAATCGGCCGGGTCATAGCCGCGCTCGATCGTCACCTTGCGCACCAGGTCGGCCATCCGCGCGTCGAGGATGTCGATGATGCCCAGCGCTGCCTCCTCCACCGATAATCCCATCGGGGCAGCGATCTTCTCGCTGATAGCCTGGCGTGCCAGCCCAGCGTCCAGCTTGCGCGCACCGCCCAGAAAGTAATCGGGGTTCAGCCGGTTGAGCACGACGTTCGCGTCGGTGACCGTCGGCTCGGTGCCGCCGGCTCCATAGCAGACCGGGCCTGGCTCGGCCCCGGCACTGCGCGGACCGACCTTCAGCAGGTTGGTGACCGGTTCCAGCCAGGCAATGCTGCCACCCCCGGCCCCGATCGAGACGACGTCGATGCTCGGCAGCAAGGTGTGATACTGCGAGAAGACCGGCGTGAGCGAGAACTGCGGCTCGCCGTCGACCACCAGGCCGACGTCGAAGCTCGTCCCGCCCATATCGGTCGTGATCACGTTGCGACACCCGAGGGCACGACCCAGCGCGACGGCCCCAACGACGCCACCGGCTGGGCCGGACGAGAGCAGCGTGACGGCCCGGGCCTGCGCCTCCTTGATCGGCGCCACGCCACCGGAGGATTGCATGATCAGCGCCTCGTGTCGAAAGCCACTCTCCCGTAGCCGGCTGCTCAGCGTGGACAGATAGTGGCCGGTGGCCTTTCCGATATAGGCATTGATGGCCGTCGTTGCCGTACGCTCGTATTCTTTGATCACCGGCACCACCTCGTGTGACAGGCTGACCGGCAGGTCCGGGTAGATCCCGTGAATGATCTTGCGCACGAGCCGCTCGTGATCCGGGTGCATAAAGGACCACAGCAGCGAGACTGCGATCGTCTCGCAACCGGCTGCGATGAGCTCGGCCACGGCCTGGCGCACGTCCTCCGCGGTGAGCGGGATGACGACCTTCCCCGTCCAGTCAACCCGCTCACGGACCCCTCGGATGTACGGCCGCGGAACAATCGGGTCGGCTTTGTCCAGACGCGCCAGGTGGGTCAGCTCGGCTTCGCTGCGGCCGGCGACCTTCTGAATCGTACGCCCGATAATGATCGCCTCCTCGTGGCCGCGCGTCGTTATCAGGCCGGTCTGGCGCCCGGATCGGGTCAGGAGGGTGTTGATACCCACGGTCGTACCGTGCCCGAAGATCCTCGCCTCTGACAACAACTCTTCGAGGGAAAGGCCAAGCACCTGCGCTGCCTGCGTCACGGAGTCGAGCACGCCGCGCGCAAAGTCATCCGGTGTGGAAGCAGCCTTGGCAACCGCGACCTGCCCCTCGGAGTCGACGACGATCGTGTCGGTAAACGTGCCGCCGGTATCGACGGCGATAACATAGCTCATATCACCTCACCGGTCGCGCGAGTTGGCGGCGCCCGGCGCGAATCACCTCGCGCTGGCGCAGCGTTGCTTCACCGTTGACCCGCCAGGGGTCCGGCTCCACGACGACGCCATACATCCTGCCGGCCCATTCCGGAGTCACCAACCCATTGACCACATCTTTGAGCACCAACGCCGGATCGCGATCGATGGGATCGCCGTAACCCCCGCCTCCCATCCCGATACAGTGGTAGACGTCGTCTCGCGACTGCGAGGTCGGGGTGATGCCGGTGGCGACGTCGAGGTCGCCCTCTATCTCGGCCAGGCTCTGGGGAAGCTCCCCGGCGGCCAGCAGCTCGCGGATATTGCTGTGGCGCTTGAGCACGAACTGGTTGGTGCAGGAAGGAAATCCCCCGGCGATGCCAGCGGAGCCCGGCTGCTCGACGCCGATCGCGTGCATGATCTTGGTTGGAATCCGATCGATGCCGTGGGGGATGTACATCATGCTGATGGTCGCGCCGCCCCGGAACTTTCCCGCTCCGCCTGAATCGGCTTGCTGCCGGCGGTACATGTACAGCACCGGATAGTTCAGCTCGTAATCCTCGATGTTGGCGATGATCGAGGAGGGAGAATCGAGGAAGCCGCCGGTATCGATGCCATCCTTGTAGGTTCGCGCGCCAGATCCCCCAGCCATCGCGTCGAGGATCGTGCCGCCGAAGTAGTTGCCGCGCTGGTCGATGCCGAACAACTCCTCCACGAAGAGCCCACCCATCCAGGTCGCCATCATTTGCTCCTGGTAGCCTTCCGTGGCCGCGAGGAGCTTCGCCAGGCAGACGCTCGAGCTAATCGTCGCCATGTAGCTCCCGGTGGTGGTTGCCTTCGAGACACCCGCCGGCCACTCCGCGTGGACCACGGTGCCCGGCCGAGAGACGATCCCGACCGCGCGCGCGATGCCCGCCGGACACCAGGGGATGTCGTAGCAGAGGTACGGGAGGATCGCCGAGATGACCGCGCCCTCCAGAGCGGGGCGACAGCAGTTGACCAGTGCGGGGGCCTGCTGCGCCGACTCGGTAAAGTCAAAGGTCAGGTGATCGTACTCCTTGGTCATGGAAACGACCACGGGGTAGACCTCACCGTCGGCGTCAATGTAACCGCGATGGCGGTAGGTGCCGTCGGCCAGATCTCGCAGGCGCGCCCGGAAGCGCTGCTCGGTCGTGTCGATGGTGGCGGCGAGGGCCGCCTTGAAAGTGTCGAGGCCGTAGCGATCAATCAGGCCCTGGACGCGCGCCGTCGCCACGTTGCAGGCCGCGATCATGGCCTTGAGATCCAGCGCAGCCAGATTCTGGAGCCGCGAATGGCGCAGGTAGAGCCATTCCAGGTCTTTGCGCACCCTACCCCGCTCGACAAACTTGATCGGCGGGACGAGTGGTTGCTCACCGTAAATCGACGTCGCCCCAACCTGCACCTGGCCTTCCACCGGGCCACCCAGATCGATCTGGTGGCAGGTAGCGCCCGTCCAGGCCACCAACTCGTCGCCGTAGAAGATGGGCGCGACGATGACCACATCCATCTGATGGCAGGCGCCGACGTAGGGGTCGTTGGACATCCAGATGTCACCCGGAGCGATGCCGGGGTTGTCGCTGTAGTCGCGCACGATGTTCTGGACGGTGGAGGCCAGCGACATGGCATGAATCGAGATGTAGACGCCGATCGAGAAAGCCTCGCCGTCCGGCGTCATCAGTGCTGTGTTCATGTCGTGGGCCTCGTTGGCGACAGGCGAGCCGGAAACCAGCCGCAACGTCGTCGCGGCCTCGTCGTTGATGGCGGAGAGGCGGGAGCGAAAGATCTCGAGCGTGATGGGATCGATTGCCGCCGCGCTCATTGGATATCCTTCAGAACCTCGTCGGTCGTTACGATGTCGGCGAATGACTGGGCCAGCGTGTCGAGAGTGGCCTGATGCTCCGCGGGGCTCATCGCCGAGGTGCCATCACTAACGAATAGGACCTTGAAATCCAACATCATCGCATCGCGCGCGGTGGACTCGCAGCAGACGTTGCTGCGCGTCCCGCAGAGAATGATCGTATCCCGCTCGAGGCTGCGCAGCAGGCGCTCCAGGTTGGAGGACCCGGGGATAAAGCAGGAGTAGCGAATCTTGTTGACGACGTAGTCGGTCGGCTCGACGTGCATCTCGGAATAGATTGCCGAGCCGGGGTCGCGCTCCGTCAGCTGCTGCGCGGCCATCGCTCCCCGTTCTGGCGTGATGAAGTAGTCGAAGAACATGCGCCAATCGGCACCGCCCGGTTGGTGGTAGGAGCGAATCCAGATGATCGGAATATTGCGCCGCCGGCAGGCGGCGGCCAGCCGGTTGATATTGCCGGCGGTCTCACGCGAGGGCGCGATCTCCAGCGCCCCCCCCGGCTGGCAGAAGACATTCTGCATGTCGACGACGACCAGCGCCATCTTATCCGGGTCGAGATCGGTGAAGACCCGCATGCGGCCGCGCCGCTGCATGATCCGCCGGCGGATTGGCTCAGAGACGGCTGTTGGTTGCATGGTTACCCCTTAAGCTGAACATCCCACAGGATTGGCTCGCCTCGCTGCGCGACCTCGGTGTTGATCAAGGCGAGACAGTTCGGGCAGTAGAATTGCCGAAAGACAAACTTATCGCCATGCAAGTGATAAGGATTGACGTGTGGGCCCGCCTCTTGCACCGGGCCTTCGTGCATCAGCGCGTGCAGCTTGTGATTCTCCGAGCCAGGGCAGAGATCATAGCTGCAGCGCGCACACCGGATGACCTTGCTCCCGTCCTCGGTCACGGCAATCACGAGAAACTCATTCAGCCATGCCATGCCATCTTGATCCTTTCTCAGTGATACCCCTGCGGCGCTTCTTTCCCCCCACCCCCTATGCGAGGAGTTGGAAAGGGCACCCACGGTCTCAGAAGTCACTGCCCGGCGCTTAATCGGCGGGGGCCGACGAGACCGCGAAGTCCGTCGCAATGCGGAGCAGAGGGTCGGCCTCGGACAATCCGGTCAGTTGGAGGAGTTGGGGGTTCTCCTCGTTCAGCCGCCGCTCGGAGTTGAGCAGATGGACCCGCACCGCAGCGGCGGCCCCCTCCGGATCGCGCGCCTCGATCGCCCCCAGAATCGCGGTGTGCTCGGCGAGCGTTTCGGTTCGACCCTGGTCATTGCCGCTCAGCCCGGCCGTCGAGCGGTAGATCAGCTCGCGCAGCGCCGTCATCATCGTGTAGAGCACTTTGTTGCCGCTCGCCGCGCCGAGCGACTGGTGGAAGTTGGCATTTTCGGTCCAGAAGACGTCGTCGTCTTTCAGACCGGCTCGCATCCGTTCGATCGACTGGCGGAGAGCATCGATATCCTCGGCGGTGGCCTGCATCGCAGCCCGCCGCGCGGAGGCGGCCTCGAGCGTCTCGCGGGCCTCGAGCAGCTCGGCCAGGGTCACCCGCTCGTACTGAAAGAGGTTGGTCAACGAGTGCATCACGGTCTTGACGTCCGGGCTGCAAACCCGTGGTCCCCCACCAGGTCCCGGACGGGTCACGATAAGCCCTTCCGCCTCCAGAATCCGCAAGGCCTCGCGCACCGTCGGCCGGCTGATGTTGAGCTGGTCGGCCATCTCGGTTTCCGTGGGCAGGCGAGTTCCTTCGGCGTACTCGCGCGAGATGATCTTGTGCCTGATATGGGCGACAACCAGGTCCGCGGCGCGCGGTGTTCGAATGCTGGCGAGCCGCACTTCTGAGTTGGAGTTGGTCCGTGTCACTGAGAAACCTCGAGATCTGTCACTCGCGCTGTCTCTACTCAATAATTCGCAGGGAAGAGGGTTTGGCGGGCGGCTCCGCCGCGCCTCCCCTACGCCCCCACTTCCCGAGAAGTTACCCCGGTTTCATGAATCAGTTGTTCTAGCAGACGAGCGACGTAGACTCCTACCATGCGCTTCCGATAGGAATGCGTGTAATCAGCCAGGTGCAGCGGTCTGGCATTTCGCTGGATTGTGTGGGAGACACTTCTGATGGCCTCCGGCGTGATTTTCTCCCCGACGAGGCGTTCGACCTCGGGCATCTCGACCGGCCGGGATGTCACTGCGCCAAGAACCAGGCGGGCACTCTCACAGGTCCCGGTGGCGTCTACGCGGACTGCTGCGGCGACGCCCAGAGCCGGGAAGTCGAAGGTCCCTCGCCGTCGCAGTTTGAGGTAGCCGGCCCGCAGACCGTCGAGAGGTGGGACGATCACCTCCGTCAGGATCTCGTCCGGCGCTTTAGCCAGGTAGCCGATCCCGTCGTCGCGGTACAGCCCGGCCAGCGGCAGCGTTCGCTCGGCCCGGCTTCCAACCAGACGAACCTGCGCGCCGAGCGCCATCAGCAGGGGCGGCAGGTCGGCCGAGGTGATAGCCCAGCAGCGGGAGCCGCCCGGCGCGACCCGGCAGACATCCCCTTCGGCTTTCATGCAAGAGCCGAGGGCCTGGCGCCAGAAGGCGGTCTGGTTCAGGAAGTGGCAGCGCGTATCCAGGCAGAGGTTGCCGCCAACGGTGCCCATGTTGCGCAGCAGCGGCGTGGAGATTTTCAGCACCGCGTCCCGCAGCGGCGCGTACTGCTGCTGCACCAGCGGATGGCTCGCCAGACGCGTGAGTGTCACCCCGGCCCCAATCACTAGACCGCCGTCTTCGGCCTGCCGCAGCGTGGCCAGCTCGGCGAGGCCGGCGATGCTGACGAGCAGGGACGGCCGCACCTGGCCGCGCTTCATGTTCGGGTACAGGTCGGTACCCCCAGCGACCAGGGCCACCTGGGGTCCGCCCTCGGTGAGGAGCCGCGCAGCGCCGCCCACCGTGGCCGGAACGGCGAGCCTGAACGGCGGTAGCCGCATCATCGCGCGTCCTCCCAGTACTCGCGCACTGCCGGCCGCTCGGGATCCGGGAATGGATAGTCCGGCACCTCGATCTCTTGCCCTGAGGGGCGCGACTGTTGGTTCAACGCGCGGTAGACCTTGTGTGCGTGCAGGGGAATGTCGTCGAAGCGAACGCCGGTCGCCTGGTAGACCGCGTTCGAAATCGCCGGCACGATCGGCACCTCCGGCCCCTCACCCGCTTCCTTCGCGCCGTAGGGTCCCTCGGCGTCCACCGCTTCCACGATGATCGCCTCAATTTCCGGAGTTTCCAGCGAGGTCGGCAGGTGGTACTCAAGCAGCGACGGCGCCAGATGGAGGCCGCGCTTGTCGAAGGTCTGCGCTTCCATCAGCGCTTCACCCAGGCCCATGTAGGCACAGCCGTGAATCTGGCCCGCGACCAGCGCCGGGTTCAACGCGCGCCCGCAGTCGTGGGCGACCCACATCCGGTCCACCTTCAGCTCACCGGTCTCGAGATCGCACGAAACCTCGGCCACGCAGGCGGTGTAGCTATAGGCCGGCGAGGTTCCAATGACCGCCCCACGATATTTGCCGCCCAGCCGCGGTGGAAAGTAGCTACCGGTTGCGCCGAGCGTGCCGAAACGCGCCTCCGCGCGCACGACGGCGTCGACGTAGGAGATGGCGTTGGTGGGATCGGTCGTGTCGTAGATTTTGTACTCACCAACGGCCAGCTTCTCGGGCGGAACCTCGAGCACCTCGCCCGCTGCCGCAAAGAGCTGCTCGCGTACCCGCATCACCGCCTGCAGCACGGCATTGCCGCTCATGAATGTGACCCGGCTCGAATAGCTGCCGAGATCGACGGGCGTCAAGCCGGTGTCGCCGGCGACCACGCGAACATCTTCGGGGTAGAGGCCCAGCTCCTCGGCCACGATGGCCGCCAGCAGGTGATAGGAGCCCTGGCCGATCTCGGCGCTGCCACAGAAGACCGTCACGCCGCCGTCCCGGTCGAGCTGCACGTAGGCGCCCGAGTGGGGCAGCGCGGGGTGCCACATGGTCGTGGCGGTGCCGCTGAGATAGCTGCTCACGGCGATGCCCAGCCCCTTGCCGGGCGGCAGCTTCTGGCGCCGCTCGTACCACCCTGAAGCGGCGGCCACCTTCTCCAAACATTCCCGCAGGCCGCAGCTCGTCACGCGCAACGAATTCATGGTGGTCGAATAGGGCTCGATCAGGTTGCGCAGGCGCAGCTCGATCGGATCGATGGCCAGATCCTCCGCAATCTTGTCAAGCTGGATCTCCCAGGCGTAGCGCGGCTGCGGCGCACCGTGCCCCCGCTTGGGTCCGCAAGCCGGCTTGTTCGTGAAGACACGCATCCCTTCATATTGATAGGCCGGCAGCTTGTAGGTCAGCGGCAGCAGCGAGCCGACGTAGAAGGTCGTGGCGATCCCAAAACTGCTGTAGGCACCGCCGTCGAGGAAGATCCGTGCGGCCAGGCCGGTCAGCGTCCCGTCCGCTTTCACGCCGGTCTTGAGCCACATTCTGGCCGGATGCCGGCCACGGTGGGTGTAGAAGACCTCCTCGCGCGTCAGCGAGATCTTGACCGGCCGCCCGGTCCGGCGCGAGAGCTCGGCCACGCAGAACTCGAAGCCGAGGGGCTCGCTTTTGCCGCCAAAACCGCCGCCCACCCCCGGCACGATGACGCGAATGTGACTGCTGGGTATCTCCAGCACCTTGCTCAGGGCACGGTGGAGATAGTGGGGCACCTGGGTCCCCGACCAGAGGGTGAGCTTGCCGTCCTCGTCGAAGTGCGCCACGGCCGCGTGCTGCTCGAGGGCCACGTGGTTGCTGCCCTCATAGAAGAAGGTGTCTTCGCGAACGTAGTCGGCAGCGGCAAAGGCCGCTTCGAGGTCGCCGAATTCAAGCGCGATCAGCTTGTGCACATTGGGGCGGTGCGTCCACTCGTGAATCGAACCGGCGTCAGGTCGCAGCGCGTCCTCGATGGTCAGGATCGGCTCGAGCGGCTCGTACTCCACCCGGATCAGCCCGCAGGCGTGCTCGGCGGTCGCTTCGTCAACGGCCGCCACCGCGGCGACCGGCTCGCCGATGTACCGCACGCGGTCAATGGCCAGGGCGGTTTCGTCTTCGTTGTTCGCCAGCACGCCGTAGTGGATCGGAAGATCGCGGCCGGTGATCACAGCCAGCACCCCCGGGACGCGCAGTGCCGGCTCGACGTCAATCGAGCGAATCCGCGCGTGGGGATAGATGCTACGCAGCAATTTGGCGTAGACCATGCGCGGCAAGATAATGTCGTCGGCGTATTTGGTGGCGCCGGTCGTCTTGGCCACCGCATCGATCTTGCGCCACGAGCGACCGATGATCCGAAACTCACTCATCAGCCCGGTTCCCTCGCTCTCGCAGCCGCTGCGCCGCGGCTTCGATCGCGTCGACAATCTGTACGTATCCGGTGCAACGGCAGATATTGCCGGCGATGGCCTCGCGGATCTCGTCCCGTGACGGTGACGGATTTTGCTCCAGGAGGGCTTTCGCCGTCAGTACGATCCCCGGCGTACAGTAGCCGCACTGTGCCGCCCCGCACTCGGCGATTGCCTCCTGCAACGGGTGGAGCCGGCCGTTGCGAGCCACACCCTCGATGGTGAGAATGTCACGCCCCTGCACGGCGACGGTCAGGGTCAGGCACGAGAGGACCGGCTCGCCGTCGACGAGCACCGCACAGGCGCTACACTCGCCCAGCTCGCAGCCATGCTTGGTACCGGTCAGCGAGAGCCGCTCGCGCAGGGTCTCGAGCAGCGTTTCGTGGGGTGGACAAAAGGTCGGCATTCTCTCCCCGTTGACAGTCAGGTTCAGCAAAACAAGTTCCGTTCCGACCATTCCCGTAGTCCTCCCCAGACTGCGCGCGCGCCGAGCGCGAGGGTCAAGTCGGGCTCTTCGGCCGCGAAGCGCGCCGTCAACAGCGGGCGGCGGGATCTTTTGGTACCATTACAAAACTGCCGAGCACGTCACACTCCACCTCGTACTCCTTTGGCACGAAGACGGTGGTGGTCACCTGCTCGATGATCGCCGGCCCCGAGACCCAGTTGCCAAAGGTCAGGCGATCTCCATCGTACACCGGCACTTCTTCGAACCTCTGCGTGCCGGGCAAGTAGACGGGGCGACGACCGCGCGCCGCATGGTCGCTGTTGGGCGGCCGGCGCTGCAGGCTCGGCAGTCGCGGCTTGTTGGTTATGCCGACCGCCGCCAGCCGCACGGCAACCAGCTCGAGCGGCGCGCCCGGCACCGAATAGCCGTACAAGCGGTCGTGCTCGGCATGAAAGCGCGCCGCAACCGCTTCCAGGTCGAGGGTCTCGATCTCCGCCTCCGCAAGAGGCACGTTTACCTCGTGGAACTGCCCCTGGGAGCGTAAATCCACCGAGAAGGCGAGCCGCTGGCGCTCCGGGGCAACCGCCTCGGCAGACAACGTCGCACATGCTTCCCCGCGCATCTGCCCGCACAGCGCCCAGAAGCGATGCGCGTCGAGCGTCGCGAGCGTCGTGGGATAGGCGCGCACGAAATCGTGCTTGATATCTGAGAAGAGCATGCCGGCGGCGCAAAACACCGACGAGGCTCGCGGGATGATCAGCGCCGGCGACCCCAGCTCGCTCGCGATGACAGCGGAGTGGATGGGGCCGGCTCCTCCCGCGACGACCAGTGGAAATTCGCGCGGATCGTATCCGCGCTGGACCGAGATCTCGCGGATACCGTTCACCATGTTGTTGTTGAGCACGGTGAACATGCCGACCGCGGCCTCTTCGACACTCAGTCCCAACGGCTGCGCGACGTATCGCTCGATCGCCGTCTTCGCCTGGTCGGGATCCAGCCGGAGTTTCCCCCCGAGGAAGTAGTCCGGGGCCAGATAGCCCAGGATCAGGTCGGCGTCGGTGCTGGTGGGCCGCTCGCCGCCGCGCCCATAGCAGGCCGGGCCAGGCACGGCGCCCGCGCTTTGAGGCCCCATGCGCAAGAACCCCCCCGCGTCTACCCAGCCAATGCTACCGCCGCCCGCTCCAATCGTGTGAATATCTAACGAAGGCAGGGCCAGGAGATGGCCCTTGATACGGCCATCCGTTACCATCCGCGGCGCGCGGTCTACGATCAGGGCGGTATCGAAACTGGTGCCGCCCATGTCGATGGTGATACAGTCGCTAGAGCCGTGAGGCTCGACAAACATCAGACCCGCCACCGGACCGGCAGCCGGTCCGGACAGCAGGGTGCTGGCGGCCAGGCGCGTGGCCACCTCGGGAGAGGTCACGCCGCCGTTGGACTGCATGATCAAGAGAACGCCGCGAAAGCCAAGCTTGTCCAGCCGCCCGGTGAGACTCTCCAGATAGCGCTGAATCAGGGGCCCGACGTAGGCGTTGAGTACGGTCGTGCTCGTCCGGTCGTAGAAACGAATCTGCGGGAGTACCTCCGAAGAGACCGCAAGATAGACATCCGGGAGCTCGCGGCGCAGAAGCTGGGCCGCCTCAGCTTCATGGGCCGGATTGGCGTAGGCGTGCATGAAACTGACGGCGACCGCCTCCACCCCGGCCTCCCGGAACCTCGCGGCCGCGCCCAGGACGTCCTCCGTCCTCAACGCTGTGCGGGCGGTGCCGCAATAGTCGATTCTCTCGCGAGCCGTCAGCCGGCGGTGGCGGGGAACGAGGGGTGGCGGCGCCGTGTAGTGGTTGTCGTACTGGGCTTCACGGATGCCGCGGCGCATCTCGAGGGCATCGCGGAAGCCCTCAGTGGTGAGCAGGGCCGTTGCGGCGCCCGACCCGGTCAGGACTGCATTGGTCGCGACCGTCGTGCCATGCACGATAACGTCGATCGCCCGTACAAAGTCCGCTAACACCACATTGCGCTCGGCGGCCATCTCGACGAGCCCATTCATCAGCCCGGTGGCAGGATCCTCCGGGGTCGTCGAGGTCTTGTAGAGCGCGGCAGTACCGTCTCCGTCGAGCAGCAAAAAGTCGGTGAATGTGCCGCCGACGTCGATGCCAAGGCGAAACGTCATCGATGCACTCCACCGCGGCTCGGCCTCTCGGCCTCGACGGTCACGCCGTAGATCTCCTGAGCCTGCCCGCGTGAGAGCAGGCCATCGCGCACTTCGGCCAGCACGTGCTCAATCGGCCTCTGGCGCGGATGCCCGTAGCCACCGCCACCACCAGCCCACTGTCGCAAGATGGTCCCTCGCGGAATGAACTCGAGCTTGTCCTTCAGTTTGGGCTCCAGGACGCGCCCATCGGGGAACTCCAGCTCGAGCCGGTTGGCGGCGCCGGCGGCACCGCCGAGGAGACCAAACGCGCGAGCCTCCTCGTCGACCCCATCGCCGTAGACGATTGCGACGTTGTCGTCCCCGCCCAATTCCAGTTCCGTCATGACGCCGAGCCCACCGCGCCAGCATCCGGCGCCGGCCGAGTCGGGCCAGTATTCATGCCGCAGCAAGAAATTCGGCGTCTGGACCTCGAGCATCTCGTAGTCCTGGGCGAGAATCCCGCCGGCACAGTTGATCAGCCCAATGTGGTCGTACCCGTCCACTCCGAAGGTCGCCCCGGATCCCCCCTTCTGCGAGAGAAAGAGGATATCCACGTAGCGGCGGTTATGACGCCAGTCCCAACCGACGATATTGCAGGCCAGCATGCGGTTCCAGCCCGCCGTCACGCGTTCGGGCACCGCCTGGGCCAGCGCCCGGAAGAGCGCGTCGGAATGAGGGCCGGTGAGGCTGTTGCCGAAGGTCGTCGCCGCCGGGAAGGTTGGATTGAGGAAACAGCCTTCTGGGACCCGGACCGTGATCGGCCGCATCAGGCCGGCGTTGTGCGGAATATCTGGATCGACCAGCATCAAAAAGGTCAGGAGCAGCCCGGAGATCGTCGTGCTCAGCGGGGCATTGACGAAACCGGGCGTCTGCGGATCGGTCCCGGAATAGTCAAAAGCGATCTCGTCGCCCTGTTTCGTCACGGTCACGACGATTCGCATTCGACTGTCCGGGCGCACGGCATCGTAAAACGCGCTGCTTTCGCCCCGGTAGGTCCCATCGGGAATGGCAGCAATCTCGCTGCGCATCTGCACTTCGGTCGCGTCGTAGAGGGCAGTCATGTGGACGAGGACGCACTCGCGCCCGTAGCGCTCGAAGACCTCCAGCACTCGCCGCTCGCCGACCGTACAGCCGCCGATCTCGGCGCGAATGTCGGCCTGTACGATCGGCAAGCGGATGTTCGCAAAGAGAAGATCCCAGACATCGCGCCGCAACCGGCCACGCTCATAGACCTTGACCGGGGTGATCCGCAAGCCCTCTTGCCAGACTTCGCGCGCCTGCGGGTTGTAGGCTCCCGCCACGGCGCCCCCAATATCGGCCTGATGGCCCTTGCAGGCGGCCCAGACCACAAGCCGGCCCTCGAAAAAGATCGGCTTGAATACCGCGACATCGGCCAGTTGGTTGCCATCGGAGAAGACGTCGTTGTGGAGAATGACATCGCCGGGATAGATCTCATCACCGAAATATTCGATGACCCGCTTGCAGGCCGGCTGCAGCGCGAAGGCGAGCACCGGAATGTACTCCGTCTGCTCCAGCATATCGCCATGCGCGTCGTAGAGGCCGGTGACAAAATCGCGGGCTTCGCTCAGGATCGGCGAGCGCGCCGTGCGCAGCAGTGACCGGCCCATCTCCTCGGTGATGGATTTGAAGCGCCGCCGCAGAACTGAGAGCAGAATCGGATCAATCATCGCCGCCACTCACATGCCGTCTGGCTCGTCCGGCCATTCTCGTCAGCCAGGGCCGCCCGCCCGGCGCCGCATCCTGGGCGTGATCGACGCCACCGGCAGGTAGGCCACCTTGCTCTCAAGAGAACGCAACATTGGCTCACGGCCAGACCAGCTTGCCGTTCTTGTAAACCGCCTGCACAAATTGCGGATCCCAGAAGCGATCGACGGCGACCGGTTCCTTGATCGATCCGTACTCGACCATAACGTTCATCATCTCCTGCCAGGCCTCGTTGGAGACGTAGCCAAGCCCGACCGCTTCGGTGTCCTTGGACGTGACATACTGGGCTTCGGTCTTCCACATGAACTCGTTATGGCCGCGGTCGGCATCTTTCCCGGCATACTTCATGACGATGTCGGTCACCTCGTTCGCGTTGGCCGGATCGAGAATGAACTCCAGCCCCTTGAGCGTGGCGCGAACGAAACCGCGTACCATCTCGGGATCGTCGCGGATGAAGTCCTGGTGGGTGATGTACAACTGGCCGAGGAAGTGCACGCCGTAGTCTTCGGGCTTGAAGACCTCGACCTTATACCCGGCGCGTTGGAGCGTGTCGGGCTCGTTCGACTTGAAGACCTGCAGAGCGTCGACGCGGCCCTCGCCGTAATCGGGAAGGACGACCCGGGGATCGAAGCCAACCGTCACCATCTCGACGCTCTTAAGATCCAGACCAGCCTCCTTCAGCATGGCGAGCAGCCAAGGCGGCTCGATAGCCTCGCCGCTCTTGTAGCCGACCCGCTTGCCTGCCAGATCACCGATTTTGGTGATGCCGCTGTCCTCGAGTACCAGGATGCCATGGTCACCCTCCTGGCCGAGGACCGACACGGCGACGAACGGCGGCGCCTGCTCCGCGACGAGCTTGACGAAGTTGGCCCCCGTGTTGGTGGTGAATTGGATATCCTTGGCGGCCAGACGCTGCAACTGCTCGCCACCGCCGGGCGAGGAGTGCTCGATGGTGACGTCGAGCCCCTGCTCGGCAAAGAAACCCTTCTCCTTGGCGACGTAGGCGGCGGCGAAGCTGATATTCCCCTGCGCCAGATAGGCCGCCTGGAAGGTGATCGGCTTCAACGTCTTCGGTTGCGCCGCGCGTCCGGCACAACCCGCCAGGATGAATGTCACGATCACAGCGACGAACAATAACTGCTTTTTCATTGTTTCCCCTCCCTCATAATCCGGGGGTAAGGGGGTTTGCGCGCGGCAGTGCCGCGCGCAAACCCCCTCCGCCCCACTTCCTGAACAGATAGAGCCGACGGACGATGGGCCAGCCCTCGCCAGGACCGGCCAGTCATCCGACGAGGACTGATTCATGCCAGTAGAGCAGGCGCTTCTCGAGCCAGCCTACGATGGCAGTCAACAGAATACCCATCGCAGCCAGGACAAAAACGCCCGCAAAGACCGCGGCCTGGTCAAGATTGGCCGCTTTGATGAAAACGACTCGTCCAAGACCGCGACCGGCGCCGGCCCACTCGGCCACAACGGCACCGATGACGGAGAGGCTGGCAGCCGTTTTGAAAGAGGCAAGTACGTACGGCAGGGAATGGGGAATACGCAACTGTCGGAAGATCTCCCACTTCGAGGCGGCGAGACTGCGAAAAAATTCCAGCGAGGTGGCATCTACCGACCGCAGCCCGACGATGGTGTTGACCAGGATTGGGAAGAAGCAGATCAGCGAGGCCATTATGATTTTGGGCATCGGCCCATAGCCGAACCAGATGACCAGAAGTGGCGCGATGACGACAATCGGCGTGGCCTTGACCAGCACGGCCAGCGGGAAGGCGGTCCGCTCGACCAGGGACGAGTGCACCATAACGGAAGCCAGCGCGATTGCCACCGCAGCTCCCAGCGCAAAGCCGGCGACGGCCTCATAGAGAGTTATGAGACCATTCTCGATGAAGAAGTAGCCGGGCTCTTCGAGCAGGCGTTGAAAGACCACCGAGGGCGCCGGCAAGATGATCACCGAAATGCCGCGGACCTTGACAATCACTTCCCACAGGATCACCAGAAGGAGCAGCAAGAGGACCGGCAGCAGACTCCTCCCGGTGGTGGCCTGCAACCGCACGTGAAGTCGTGGGAAGCGCGAGAGCACGGGCCGCCGCGTCAGCTTGTCAGTCGCTTGCGCCATTTTGACTCTCCTCGCGTAGCAGGAACCTGAGCCGGTCGACGTAGCCAAGAAACTCAGGGGTGCGCTCGATCTCCTCGGTACGTGGCCGCGACAAAGTTATCTCGACGACGCCACGGACACGGCCCGGATGCGACGTCAGTACGGCAACCCGGTCTGACAGAACGATAGCTTCCTGGACGCTGTGGGTCACAAAGATCACGGTTTTCTGCGCCCGCTCCCAGATACGGAGGAGCTCGTAGCGCATGGCCTGACGGGTGATCGTGTCGAGCGCCCCAAAGGGCTCGTCCATTAGCAGTAACCGCGGATCAAACGAGAGCACGCGGGCGATGGCGACCCGCTGCCGCATTCCGCCGGAGAGTTGGTGCGGGTAGGCGTCCGCAAAGGTGGAGAGCCCGACCAGATTGAGCAACTCTTCCTGGCTATACTGGCGCGGCCGGTTGGCTTTGCGGTTGACCTGGAGCGGCACCTCGATATTCTGCGCCACGGTCTTCCAGGGCAGCAGGCCGGGGGATTGAAAGACGAAGCCGATCTCCTTCGCCCGCTGGGCCTGGCGTGGGCCGGCGTCATCCTGCAGCGATATCGTCCCGGCAGTCGGTTCGCTGAGCCCGGCGATGATGCGAAGCAGCGTCGACTTGCCGCAGCCGCTTGGGCCCAAGACGGAGTAGAACTCGCCTTCGCGCACGCGCAAATTGACGTTGTCGAGGGCGACGATCTGGCGCTGCCCCTTGCCTGCAGTGAAGACCTTGCTCAAACCTTGCACGAGGACATGATGGTCGGCTCCCACAGGCTACTCCCACCAATAATCGGGGGGAAGGGGATTTTCGCGTGGCACTGCCGCGAGCAAAACCCCTCAGCCCCCCATCTACACTTCAAAAACCGTCGATTGGTCGACAGGTGTCCCAAGGGCGTTCAAAGCGGTACGCACGACATGCTGTCGCCAACTGCGCTCGTGTTCGGGATCGCGGGTCGGATCGCCGGTCGGGTGAGGAATCCTTCCGGCCTTAACGATTCGGTTGGCGCCTACCGACAGCGCCACCGATGTCATCGAGGTGACCACCACGGCAGGGAGCCCGGCCCGCTCGATTTCCTTCACAAGCGTTGCACCGCAACGCGTGCCGGTCCCTCAGGTCGCCGTGATGATGATGCCCTCGATCTCCTTCGCCAGCATCTCTTGGGCAATCGCCTGCCCCATTCTGGTAGCATCTGCAATCGGCATCCCGCAGCCGACGGTGGCGAAGTAGGAATCGTAGAGCTGGTCAAATGCGCGCTGGGCTTCGAGCGTCCGCAGGGCGTCGAGAGGCACCATTCGGTTGGGATCAGCATTGGCAAAGCGTGCGTCGTAGCCTCCGTGAACCGACTCGTACCGGCCGCCCGGCAGAGCGTCGAGGCCGGCGATGGGATACTGGACCAGCTTCGTAGCCCGCACGAATTCGATCCGATCCGGATTCCCGCTGGGGACAATGCCCCCCTCGGTGCCGACCGCCACGCGCGCGTGGGTGAGATCCGCGATCGGTGGCGCCGGAGGAACGCGGTCATAGGTCGGAATCCGCAGCTCGGTTTCAAAGGATTCCTCGCGCACCTTCTCGAGCAACATCCTCACGGCCCGGTGCGCGGCGGTCTCGGCGACGAAGACGTTGCGCCGGCGTCCGCCCGGCAAGTAGTTCTCCTCCGCCGGCGCCCCCAGTGCCTCG
>DOUV01000474.1 GCA_003520455.1 Chloroflexota bacterium
CGATGACAACGCCCGCCGCTCCGGCGGCCCTGGCATCGGCCGCGAGTTGGCCGGGCGCCACCGGCACGATGGGGTGGTAGTGCATCGACCAGATATCGGCCAGGAGCATCACCTGGCCGGCGCCAATGCGCCGGCGCTCGTGCAGGATCTCGATCGTGTTCGGCTCGACGATCCCCTGCGAGGTCCACGAGGCCCCGGTGAGCGCCGCCGCCCGGACAAAGGAACCACCGCAGAGTGCCGCGATGGCGAGCGAGGCGACGACGTCGTTGCGCAGCACGTGGACGCCGACGGCGACGTGGACCGCTCTACGGATTGCCTGGGCGATGCGGGTCATCGCCACTATCGTCTCAGCCCCGGCGTGTTGCTTCGGGATTGCGCGATCCCATCGATTCTGAACCAGGGCACCATCAACGCCACCGGCTTCGAGCGCCTGCGCATCCTCGACGGCACGGGCAAGGACAGCCTCGAAATCGCCCGTAAAGTCGGGCGTGCCGGGAAGCGGCTTGAGGTGAACCATTCCAATGATGGGTTTTTCACGATCAAGGATCATTCTTCTTTGGGTAGACCTTTCAGATTACGGCGGTTCGAAATGCGCGATGCGGGCAACGTGATGCTGCTGAAAGCACGTCGCTCTCGCGTTCGAGGCAGTGGGCAAGAGCAAGACATCAACGAGGAAGGTGACTCCAGGATTTCGCGAACTGATTGCCAGGAGCGCTGCTTATCGTCCGCGCGTTTCACGCGTCACGGTTCGTGCCAGCCTTCCAGCAAGTCGATGTAGATCATCTTTTGGATCGCGACGTTGTCGAAGCCCTCGGGACGGTCGGGGTTGACGCCGCGGGTCACAGCCAGGTTGTAGGCGAAGAGTTGCAGCGGCACGACGTAGAGCAGAGGGCTCAGAAGTTCGTCGGTCGGCGCAAGCTCATACGCCTGGACGCCGGGCCGTTGCCACCTCGCGCGGCTCCCCTGCGGGCCAAAAACGACGACCGGGTGGCCGCGACCGGTCGCGAACTCCACCATCGCCCGGACGCGCCCGGCGGTGCGCCCGGACGGGGCGAGGAAGAACAGGGGCGTTCCAGGCTGGATCGCGAAGAGGTGGAGATGGCCATACTCCTCGAGCGCATCGGCCTCGGCCGGTAGCCGGTTGGTCTCATTGATTTTCGCCGCCCCGATGAGTGCGGCGGCGTAACCCGGCCCGGAACCGATGAAGGCGAAGTGACGTCGCGATTGCCACAGGCGCGCCAGGGTAAGCAGTTCGCTCTCCAGATCGAGTGCGCGCTCCATCTGAGCCGGCAACGTAGTGCCCAGCGCCGTTCGATGCGCGTCCGCATCCGGCGTGGTCAGGCCGCCCCGCGCGACCCCGAGTGCCAGCGCCACGTGAAAGAGCAGCGCTGTGGCGGCGGTGGTCGTTTTGGTGGGGAATGAGTAGGAGGGACCGCCCGCCGTGGCCAACAGGTGATCGCACTCCGCCGCGAGCGGGCCCTCGGGCGAGTTGGTCACCCCGATGGTGATCGCTCCCCGCTCGCGCGCCAGCCGGCCGGATTCGATGACCTGGATCGTCTTGCCTGACTGGCTGATGAGAATGATCAGTGTCCGCGCGTCCACGAGTTCGTGACGCCAGAAGCGAAACTCGAGGCCATCAACGGCCTCGGCCGGCAGCCGGGCCCAGCGCTCGAACGGGTAGACCGCGGCGTGGGCGGCGAAGTAGGGATCGCCACAGCCAACCAGCAGGACTCGGGTGAGATCGCTCGGGAGGAGCGCCGCCAGCGCGGCGACGGCCTTTGCCTGCCCCGCTACTGTCTCGGCCACGGCAGCCGGCTGCTCGCGCAATTCTTTGAGGAAGAAGGAATCGTTCATGAGGGTTTATCGAGTCAGGGAGTCTCATCACGTCCGGCGAGTACCCCGGGGAACTCACCGGCCAGGTACCGGAAGCCTTCAGTTCCCGCCTGGCGGGAATCTTCGACCCTGCGTTCTCCCGACTTCCTGGCTATGGGTACGTCGCCAGCACGTCGAGGAACAGCTCCCAAAAGCGGTCGGGCCGGACCGCGACGGCGACCTCGGCGTTGGGCGGCGCCCCGCGGCTGACGCCTTCCGCTCCCGCAGCGAGATTATCGGCGCGCAGGTGGCGGTAGTCGCAGACTGTCATGCCGTAAGTATGCTCCCCATGGAGCTCGACAGCCACGTGCATCGGCTCGAAGGTGAGGATCTCTGGATCGACCAGGGCGGCCACAGCCAACGGGTCGTGCATCGAGCCACCCGGCAACCCAAAGAGGCGCTGCAAGCGCTCGCTGTAGAAGTCGAGCATCTCGGCCACCGCCTTGGCGGTTCGAGTGCCAAGGCTGCGAATCTGGGTCCGCCGCTCGGGCGTGGCTGCCACCTGGCGAGTAACGTTCAACCCAACCATCTTGATAGGAACACCGCTGCCGAAGACCACGTGCGCGGCCTCCGGGTCGCACCAGATGTTGAACTCCGCCGCCGGCGTTGAATTGCCGAAGGTCACCGAGCCGCCCATCAAGCTGATGCCCGCGAGCCGTCCGGCGAGGTCGGGGTCGCGGTGGAGCGCCACGGCAACGTTGGTCAGCGGCCCGGTGGGGACCAGGTAAAGCCCAGGAACGGCCCTCGAAGTCGCGGTGATGAACTCAACGGCGTGGGCCTTGGCGAGCGGTACGGTCGGTGGGGGCAAATTGGGGCCGTCGAGGCCGGTCTGGCCATGCACCTCGGGGGCATGAACCGGCGCGCGGACCAGCGGCCGCGCCAGACCGGCCGCGACGGGAATGTGCGTGAGGTCGGCCAGTTCGACGACCTGACGGGCATTGCGGCTGGTTTGAGCCAGCGAGACATTGCCGTGAACGCTTGTGATGCCCTGCAGGTTGAGGGTCCGAGCACCGAGCAGGATGGCCATGGCATCGTCGTGGCCCGGATCACAGTCGATGATCGCTGGGATGGTCATACTCGAGCCTCCATCAGCCGTTGCCGGTAGAGCGCCAGGAACCGCTCGCTATCGACGTCGACGCATACGTTGACGTTTGGCTCGCGCCCGCGTTGGCCGCGCCAGTCGGCGACAGTCAGTCCGGCATGGAAAGGACTGACGTATTCGACATCGACGTAGGCCATCTTGGTTTCAAAGAGGCTGGGATCAATCACGTAGGCCAGCGCCGATGAATCGTGCACATGGAAACCTTCCAGGCCGAGGGTCGCGCGGTAGAAGTTCAGGTAGTGCGGAACGATGGCACAGATGAAATCGGTGAAGCGATTGTGGGCCGAGCATAGCGTCTCGAGGTAGGCCGGCGTCATCACGGTCTTGCGGGTCACATCCAGCCCGACCATCGTGATCGGCCAACCCGCGTGAAAGACGATGTGGGCCGCCTCGGGATCATTGCGGATATTGGCCTCGGCCACGGGGGAGGCATTCCCCAGCCGGTTGGCCGCCCCGCCCATCAGGACGACCTCGCGCACGTTCTCCGTGATCCGCGGTTCCAGGCTGACGGCCAGCGCGATGTTGGTCAGCGGTGCCAGGGGGACGAGCGTCATCTCGCCGGGATTCGCCATCACCATATCGGCGATGAACTGGGCGGCGCGGCGCGGGTCGGGTGTTCCCTGCGGCTCGGGGAACTGCACCTCGCCGAGCCCGTTGCGGCCGTGAACCCGCCAACCCTCCCCCGTAAACGGGCGCATAAGTGGCTTCTCGGCGCCGCGGGCGACCGGCACCTCCGGGTGTCCCGCCAACTCCACCAGGCGGAGCGCGTTGGCAGTCGTGACCGCTGTGCCGGTGTTTCCGAAGACCGTCGTGATTCCCTCGATCTTTACCTCCGCGGAACAGAATGCAAAGAGGATCGCCATCGAGTCATCAACGCCGGGATCAGTATCGATAATAATGCGGCGAGGCGTGGAGCGTGTACCTTTCATCAAGCCGGTTCCTTTCTCAGAGAAGGGTCACACCGCAGGATTCAATCAGATTACAGAGGACGCAGCGGGCGCAATGAAGAGGCACAACCGGGCTGCACCCTTCGCAGTTCCTTGGCGGCTCTCGCGCCTGGCGCCGAGAAGAATTACCCCTTTAAGCCCGTTGTCACAACGCCCTGCACGTAGTAGCGCTGCAGCGCGAGGAAGATGAGAATGACGGGAATTGATGCGAGCGCCGCGCCTGCGAAAGTTCGGCCCCAGAATACTTGTGTCTGGGTTGTCTGCGAGCTGATGGCAACCTGAATCACCTGTAGTTTGTTGTTGCCGATGGCGATGAGCGGCCAGAAGAAGAGATTCCAGATGAACTGGAACTCAAGAAGCGCGTTTGTGATGAGCCCGGGCACCGCGTTTGGCACGATCACATGACGCAGGACGCCGAAGTAGTTGGCACCGTCGATGATCGCGGCTTCATCTAGCTCGATTGGGATATCTCGGAAGAACTGGATGAGCGAGAAAATCACGAATGGGCTGGCGTACCAGGGAAGGATCATCGCCCAGTAACTGTTCTGAATTCCGAGCTGCCGCACAACGATATACAGTGGAACGATGGTGACCTGAAAGGGCACCAGCATCGTGGCGATGACGAAGATCAGAATGAGATTCTTGTGTGGGAAGGGCAGCCGGGCGAAGAAGTAGGCGCCCATCGTGTTAAAGATCAGGCTTGAGGAGACGACGGCGGCCGAGACGAAGAACGAATTCAACAAGTTCCGCCCGAAGTTGAGCCCGAACCGTTGCCCCTCGGCGCTGAGACCAAGCACATCCTTGTAGTTACTAAGCGTCCACTCGATCGGAATGAAGGTGCGCCAGCCAAACGGATAGAGGTACTGGAAAATCTCGCGCTCAGCCCGCACGCTTCCCAGCGTCATCCAGACGAAGGGCAGCAGGAAGATGAAGGCGATTATAATGTAGGCTGCCCAGCGCAACGGCGTGCCGACCAGTTTCCACACCCTCCGAACGGTGTCGGCTCGCTCGTGTGCCCGTATCAGGGCCTGTGGGCTCACACCGCGCTCTGTCACGTCCATTCCAATCCTCCCGCACCAAGAATAACCGCTGTCTGTAAACGAACTCGCTCTCCCGCCAGCTCCGCCCCGCCGGCCAGGTCCTCAGACCTCCGAAGTCTGGGAGGGACCGTGCTGGCCCACAGCGCGCTCCGACGACGATGATCGAGGCGGGCCTCTGCCGCAAACAAGACTTCCGAAGTCTTGTCCCTCCCCCCGCCGGATGACTCGACCGGTGCCCTAGTGTTCCGACCTCAAGAGCCGCATCTGTGCGAGGCTCACGACCAACAGGATCGCCAGCGTCACCATCGAGAGGGCGCTGGCGTAGCCCATATCCTGGAAGAGAAATCCTTGCTGGTAGATGTAAAAGACAATCGCCTTGGTCGAGTCGAGCGGCCCACCCTTGGTCATCTGGTAGACCGGCACGAAGATCTGAAACGAGAAGACCGTCTGCGTCACGATGACAAACATCAGAATCGGCTTCAGCAGTGGGATCGTCACGTTCCAGAACGCCTGCCAGCGATTGGCACCGTCGACCAAGGCCGCCTCGTAGTAGGTCGACGGGATACCTTTGAGACCGGCTGCGAGGATGATCATGCTGAAGCCGACGTCTTTCCAGATCATCATCACCGTGAGGGCCGGCAAGGCGCGCCGCTGGTCCGAGAGGAAGGCCTGGCGCGGGATGCCAACCGCGTTGAGCATACTCTGGATCAGCCCCTGCTCGGAGTGATACATCATTGCCCAGAGAATCGACACGACGATGATGGAGGTGACCATCGGCGCCATGATCGCCGAGCGGACGAAGCCGGCGCCAAACGTCTCTCGCTGGAGAAAGACGGCCAGGGCCAACGCGAACACGATTTCGATTGGAACTTTGTAAATGACGAACTGGGTCGTCACCCAGAGTGATTTCCAGAAGATAGGATCGTGGACGAGCCGAGCATAATGATCAAGTCCGATAAAGCCGCGGAACCCTCCCAATAAACTATAGTTGAACAGGCTCGCCCGCAGCGCGGCGAGAATCGGTAGGTAGCGAAACAGAGTAAAATTGATCAACGCCGGGAGGATAAAGAGGAGGGCGAAGAGATAATTACGCCGCCGCCACGGCAACACACGCCCAAGCAGTGAAGCTTCTGGGGTATATCGTGTTGGAGCTGTCCCTGCAGCCATGACACGTCACCTCGATTCTGACGGGTCCCGTCGGAACAAATAGTGATTCGCTCTTACGGGACCCCGGCACGTATAGAACGTCAGCGGGGCCTGGAGCCAGCCCCCTTCCTTCGGAGCGGTTGGGAGCCATAAAAGCGCGTTGGACTCGCCCGGCGAGCCTTGTCACGCGGCGGCCCCCCGCTTCGTTGTCCGTCGGTTCAAGGTGGGGACTGGCTGGCGACGACAAGTCAACCCTCTCGTTCGCCTTCGAACCGGCGTCTCGCTCCCGCTACCCTCGGGCGCCGGTCAAGGGATCAGACTTCCGAAGTCTTCCGAGACTTCGGAAGTCTGCGATCATGCCCCCTCGGCAACTCCTGGACCGGGGGTCTCGAGCGTTCAAGGCGGCCAGAGACGAGCCACCCTCAGCACCAGTGGAGGGCTGGGTTCGAGCGGTGTCTTGGTTTGCCGATACTTCCCTGTGAGCCGTTTCGGCCGGCATTGATGAGGTTCGAACCCCGCCCCCAGGAAGACAGAACCAGGACACTGCCCCGCCACCACAGAGAACTTGTCCGACCTTCAATCCTGGAGCGTGAAGGGGACGGGGCCCACCCCGACAGCCCCCTGTGTCGCTACTCGTTCCAGCCCTTGTACTTCGCGCAGGCCTGTTCCATCTGGTCGGCCGCGCTCTTGACCAGACTCGCCACGTCAACATCCTTGCCTTGAGAGACATTCTGCATGAGCTCGGCGAAGATCTGTTGGTACTCCGTGTAGCACGGCGTCTGGATCCGAGGGACGCCAATGGTGGTCAGGCCCTGCGAGAAGAGCTGTTGGGGGTACTCATTGTACTCGGGCAGCGAGTTCAGCATGTCAAAGCGAGCAGGAAGCTGGCGCACGTTATCGTACCAGATGCGCGAGCCCTCCGGGCCGGCCAAGAACTTCACCAGGGCAACCGCTGCTTCCTTCTTTTTGCTGTTGGGTGAGACGCCAAAGTGCCACGATCCGGTGTGGCAGAGTTGGGAACCATCCTTGAAATAGGGAATGCCCGTGACGCCGTACTTGAAATCACCGTTCGGGTAGAGGCGCTTGATCTGCCCGATGCGGTTGTCGGGGCTCACCATGAAGGCCGATTTTTTGCTGACGAAGATGTCTGGGATGGGCTCGGCGGGTGTCACTGCGTCCTTCCCCTGATGCCAGGATCGGTACGTTTCGAAGGACTTGAGCGCCTCGGGCGTATCGATGTACCCGTGGAAGGTGATCCCATCATCACCCATGCCCTGGAATGTCGGTGTCCCCCGTTCCCCAGCCGAGCGGCGGAGGATGCCGTGCTCGTAGTCGCCCCACCAGGTGCCCTGGCCCCAGCGCAGCCCCCAAACATCGGGGACGCCGTCGCCGTTATTGTCAACGGTGGTCTTCTTCCAGGCGTCCTCGGCTTCATCCATCGTCCAGCCTTCCACTTGTTGCGGCGGCTGCAGACCGGCGGCGTCGGTGAAATCCTGGTTGTAGAACATGAGTGAGCAGCTCTGCATGATCGCCGGGGCATAGAAGGTGCCCTTGTACGAGCCTTCCTCGACCGATGCCGGCACGTAGGCCTCGATCTCTTCCTTGGTGTAAAACTCTTGAAGCGGGATGATGGCCTTGTTGTAGGCATAGTGTTTGATATCCGGACCGTCGGCCAGGAAGGCATCGAAATCAGCCCCCGCGGCGACGGACGCTTCAATCTTCGGGAAGAGTTGGGCAAAGGGGACGGCCTCGTAGTTGACAGTGACGTTCGACCACTTCGGGTCGCTCTTCTTGAAGGCCTCAGCCATCTGGCCGAGGGCCAACAACTGCTCGGGATCGTCCAGAGTCAAAAACTGGATGGCAATGGCTTCGCCGCCCTGGCTGCCTGGTTGGCTACCGGCAGCGGCTTCGGTCGGCTGGGCCGCCGCCGTCGTTGGCGCAGCTGCCGGCTGCTGCCCAGCGCAGGCAACAACGGTGAGAGCCGCCAGGATGAGCACTGCGAGAATTGCAGCGCTGCGAAGAACACGCTGTTGCATCTTCCTCTCCTCCTATGAAAAGGCGGGATTGATAGATTCCGGGGCTGAACGAATCAGTTCACGCGTTTCCCGCGACCGCGCCCGGAGACGGTCACGGGAGCCCTCGCCTTTCGGTCGGCTCAGCCCTCCTTTTCGCGGGCCTACTCCGCGACAACCTTGACCAGAACACGCCGCTTGCGAGGGCCATCAAAGTCGTAGAAGAGCAAGCCCTGCGAGTGTCCCAACACGAGGTCCCCACCCTCGATCAAGACGACCTCACTGTTGCCTACCAGCGTTGCCTTGATGTGACCTGCCGCGTCGGCCGGCGTGTCGAAGATGTGATGGAAGTCGGTGCGCGTCGGAACCAGGCGGCGAACATCCGCGATGATGTCGCGCGCCGTGGCGGGGTCGAGGTAACTATTAATCGTCAGCGCCGCCGTGGTGTGGGGAACAATCACAAAGCAGACCCCGGTCTCCACACCACTCTCGCGAACCGCCGCGCGCACCTGATCGGTGATATTTGTCAAACTGTCGCCCTGGGGTGTCTCCAGGTTGATCGTCGTGTACATTGTGCTCCTCAGTTCACTTGGCGTTCGCGGAGGTGTGCGGCGTCCAGGAGTTGCTCGATCGCCTCCCGCCGCGGGGCGCCGGTCCGAGCCCCGACAGCGGTGCAGCCAAG
>DOUV01000479.1 GCA_003520455.1 Chloroflexota bacterium
CTGTTGGGCTTTGGCCTGCCGATCGGCACGCGCCCAGAGCTCGAAGCGCACTTCGCGCTCGTCGCGCAGCCCCGCCGCCTGTCCGCGCCCATCCCGCAAACAGGGGGCGATGGCCCAGCCATCCAGGGCGTCGGTCTTGCGCGCCCGCCCGGTGAGCAACTGGCGCCGCCGCTCTTTGGTCACATACGGCTTGAGCCAGCGGTAGTCAATCGTGGCCCCGAAGTCCTGCGCCAACGCGTAGGCCCAATTCTCATGATAGATGCCGGTCGGTTCATGGCCCACCACGACCCGCTCATAGCGCCCGCTGGCCTGCTCGCCGCGGAGCCAGTCGCGCACTTCTGCGTACCCCGCCTGGTCGCTGCGCACTTTCCACGGCGCGCGGCTTTCCACCAGGGTCGGCCCGCTGTAGCCGCCATACCAGTTCACATTCTTGCCACTGTCAATTCAAGTTATGTGGAATAATGGGACTGGTGGAGATCTGGTACCCGCCCGCGAGGAAGAAGGAGGATTACCGCAGATGAGTGATATCGAGTGGGAACACTATCCCCTGGTGGCTGAACAGACCCGGGCAAAGGCATGGCTCCAGTTTCAGGCCGATCGGGGATTGGCAGACAACACGGTTCAGGCCTATGGCTCCGCGCTGGAGGATTATCTGCGCTTCTGCGCTCGACTGAAGGTAGAGGCCGAGATGGCGACCCGTGACCATCTCGCGCGCTACATCCGCGACCTCAACGAGCGGATGGTTCCATCGCCACAGGCACCGACTGCGCTCAAAACCGGATTCAGCAACGCCACCCAGCGCCAGCGCCTGACCGCCGTCCGGCTCTTTTATGATTACCTCGTGGAAGAGGGCCAGCGCGAGACGAAGCCCGTGGGAAGGGGCCGTTACACGCCAGGGAAGCCCACTGGTGGCCAGCGCGGTGCAATCCCCACCTACCATAGGCTGCCCTGGATTCCTACAGACGAGGAGTGGCGCACCCTGCTGGAAGCCACGCGCGAGGCGCCCATCCGGACCCGCTTCATGCTGGCGCTGGGCTACGACGCGGGACTGCGACGGGAAGAATTATGCCTCCTGGAGACGGGCGACATTGATCCGGCCCGGCGCCTGCTCTCGATCCGGGCCCAAACGACCAAGAACCGGCGTGCCCGTGTTGTCCCCTATTCGGAAGCAACTGGAGCGCTGTACGCCGCCTATCTTCACCACCGGCGGACGCTCAGCCACGAACGCGGGCGGCTGTTGCTTTCGGAATCGCGCCGCAATTTCGGCAAGCCGCTCGCCATCTGGACCTGGTCCAAGGTCATTCACGATCTGGCCCAGCGCACCGCGCTGGAGCGCTTCACCACCCACACCCTACGCCACCTGTGCCTGACGGACCTGGCACGCGCGGGTTGGGACCTCCATGAGATCGCCCTCTTTGCCGGCCACCGCAGCACCCAGACCACGCTGCTGTACATTCATCTGAGCGGTCGCGAGTTGGCCGCCAAGTTCCAGAACGGAATGGCCCAGTTGCACCACTGGCGCCTCACACTGATGCAGGAGCTGTGGCCATGAGTCAAGCCCAGCACACGGAATGGCACTGGCCGCTTGATCTCACCCGCTACGACCGAGCGCCCCAGCTCCACCCGCAGGAGCAGGCTGCCCTGGAACGCTTCGCAGCGCGTTCGGCCCATGCGGCCTGGTTTGCACCGATACAGGTCGCCCTGCCCCGTCTCATCACGCCGCTGTGCGACGCCCTCCAGGTGCTCGCCGCACGTGCGCGAGTGCGCACAGCGGTCGTCGCCGTGGTGCTGACCAGAAAGCACCGCGACCAGACAACCTATTGGGCTATCCCTGAATCAGAATGGGCGCGGTTTCTGCAGTCCGACTGGCAAGACTACACCTCCGACCCGGCCAACACGCCGCGCTACTTCCTGGCGAGCGCCCTCTACCTGCTGAGGTGCTTCAGCCGTGTGGCGACGATCCCCGGCTTTCAGGCCACGGCCCTGGCGACCCGCCTGTTTGGCTGCCGCTTTGAGAGTGCACTCACACGGGTCTCCGACTCGCTCCGCCGGGTGGGCTACTCTGACTTTTGTGCCACCGACGCATACCTGCCGCTGGCCGTCGGCCAGGTCCTGCTCTCGATTCGGAGTCCGGCACTGGAAGAGATTACCGTCGAGGTTCTGGAACGGTTGTACCAGGGGAGTTCGTCCGGCAATCACCGGGGGGCATTGTCCCGGTTGTCCTACGCACTCTTCGCACTCCAGCTCATCCAGCGGCCCCTCGACCGCGTGCCCCGAGGGTCTACGCCGCTCGCAGACACCGTGGCTGGAATTCATGCCGAATGGGTGGAGTGGTGCCAGCGCTGGGTCAACACTTCGACGCTCAGCCCGGACACTCGCCAGGGACTCTATCGCCAGCTACTTCGGGTTGGGCGCTGGCTGGCACTGACACATCCGCACGTGAGCTCACCGGAGCACTGGACCCGCGAGTTGGCAGCGGACTGCGTTGCGGCCGTGGAGCGACTGCACGTGGGGGCGTGGCACCACCAGCGACCACTCCCAGAGACACGGCCGCTCACGCCTGCGGCCAAAGATCGCTACCTCCAGGCCGTGCGCACGTTCTTTCACGATTGCCAGGGGTGGGGCTGGATCCCGCGTCGCTTCGACCCACAACGCTCTTTCGTCACCCCCCGCTCGATTCTGGCCGCCTTGCAGCCCGACCCGCGGGTCATCGCCGACCCGGTCTGGGCCAAGCTGCTCTGGGCGGGCCTGAACCTGAGCGCGGACGATCTTGCCACGGTTCGCGCCCGCGAGGGTGTCGGGCCACCCTACCCCATCGAGATGGTTCGCGCTGTGGCCCTGACCTGGCTGTTTGCCGGTCTGCGCGTCAACGAGATTCGCCGCCTGCGCGTCGGTTGCATCCGCTGGCAGGCTGGAGCTGACCGTGATGGGAGCGAGGAAGCGTGTCCCGAACCCGTCTACCTGCTCCACGTGCCGGTGAACAAGACCGGGGTGGCCTTCGTCAAGCCGGTCGATCCAGTCGTGGGACGCGCGATTGAGGCCTGGCAGACGGTTCGCCCACCCTCGCCGCCGCGCCTCGACCCGAAAACGAGCGAGGTCGTCCAGCTCCTGTTTACCCATCGGGGCGTCCCGCTTGGTCGCGCCTACCTCAACGAGACCCTGATTCCGCTCCTGTGCGAGAAAGCGGGCGTGCCCGTCGAGGACGCGCGGGGGCGGTTGACCAGCCATCGTGCTCGCGCCACGATCGCCTCGCAGTTGTACAACGCGCCCGAAGGGATGTCGCCGGCCGAGCTGCAGGCCTGGCTCGGTCACCGGACGCCCCAAACGACGCAATACTATGTGCAGGTGACTCCGACCAAGCAGGCCCAGGCGTATGCCGCGGCCGGCGAGCTCGCGCGGACGCAACGGTTGATTGAGGTCCTCATCGACCAGGACGCCATCCGCAGCGGCGCGGCGCAAGAGGACCAGCCGTGGCGCTTCTACGATCTGGGCGATGGCCTCTGCAGCTACGACCTCTTCGACCAGTGCCCGCACCGCCTGGCCTGCGCCAGATGTGCCTTCTACGTGCCCAAGCGCTCGAGCCGTGCCCAGTTCCTGGAAGCCCAGGCCAACCTGCAACACCTGCTCCAGGCCATCACCCTGACAGAATCCGAACAGGCCGCCGTCGAGGAGGGCGTGCTGGTGATGGCGAAACTGGCTACGCAGCTCCAGGATGTGCCGACGCCGGTCGGGCCGACGCCGCGCGAATTGACTGGCGCCGAGACAATTGAAGGGGGCTAACATGGATCACATTGGATTCGAGCAGCGTGTCGAGCAGGAGCGGTGGCTATTGTCGCTCACGTGCTACGACCGCCAGCCCGCGTTGTATGACGAAGAGCGCGAGGTCCTCGCGCGCTATCTCCGGGAGCGGGAGGTGGGAAAACAGCAGGTGCGACTGATTGGCCTGCCGGCGGCCTTGGGTCGTCTGTACGCTCCGATTGAGGCGGCCCTGGTCGTGACACGCGCCTCCGAGGAGACGCACCGCAAGGTGCTCTATCTGCTCTTGCGCCAGATTCACGATTGTCAGTGCCTGTACTGGGGCTGGTCAAGCGAGCAGTGGCAGCACTTCTTCAATGCCAACCCGCGGCTCACCAGTCCCGCGGTCGAGCGCCACTGCGGGCAGCATCTGCTTGGCGTGGCCTATTTGCTGACCGGCTTCAGCGAGTTCCAGTCCATTGCCTGTTATGCCTCGCCCGCCGTACTCGCCGCGCGCATTTTTGGGCGGGTCACGCTGGACGACGCGGCACGGCAGCTCTATGAGGAACTGGTCAGACGCGGGTATCGCTCGCCGGCGCACCTGCAGATGTTGAAGCGCCCCATCGGGGAGGTCATGTTGCGCCTGGGCAGCTCGCGGCTCGAGGAGATCACCCTGGACGTGTTGCGCGCCGTTCACGACGAGTATCAGAGCAAGGCAGACCGGAAGGCGGTGGCGCGGCTGGCGTACGCGCTCTATAGCCTGGGAATTGTTGAGGGGACCTTGTTCATGGGGAATGGACGCCGTCGCCCAGAGCCTCGCGAGGGAAAGCTGCTTGAGAGCGTGCCACCGGTGTGGGCTTCGTGGTGCCAGCGCTGGCTCGACACGGCTACTCAGCGCCGTCGCGCCCGTATCTATCGCGTGCTGCTCCAAGCAGGCCGCTGGCTCGCGAGGACCTACCCCGACATCACCTCGCCGGCAGAGTGGACGCGCGAGATTGCGATTGCCTATGTGGCGGCGGTTGACCGTCAACAGGTTGGCGAATGGCGCGTGCAGACACCGTCTGCCAACGCTGGAAAACCGCTGCGGGCCAGGACGAAAGCCAACACCATCGCGGCCCTCCGCACCTTCTTCCTGGATTGCCAGGCGTGGGGCTGGATTCCAGCGCGCTTTGACCCACGCCGCTGTCTGGTGGTACCGCGCGCGGTCAAGGCGCTGCTCGTGCCGCAGCCCCGGCCCATCGCCGACGAGGTGTGGGCCAAACTCCTCTGGGCCGGCCTGAACCTGACAGAGGCAGACCTGGTCGGGTCCGAGCCCTCGCCATTCGCGGTGCCCCCGTACCCCTTTGCCATGGTCCGGGCCGTGGCCCTCACCTGGCTCTTGGCCGGCCTTCGTTCCGACGAGCTGCGGCGCCTGCGGCTGGGCTGTATCCGACAACAGCCAGGACCGGTGAGCCCGGAAACGGCTGAAGCGCAGTCCCACTCGGCCGTGTGCTGGCTGGAGGTCCCGCCCAACAAGTCGGGGCCGGCGTTTACCAAACCGGTGGAAGCGCTGCTTGGTGAGGCGGTGGCTGCTTGGGAGCAGGCGCGACCGCCATCGCCGGCCGCGCTCGACCCCAAGACCGGCGATCTGGTCCACTATCTCTTCTGTTACCGCGGGATCCAGCTGGGGGTGCGCTATCTCAACGAGACCCTGATCCCACTGCTCTGTCGCAAGGCGGGCATTCCGTGCGAGGACCAGCACGGCACGATCACCAGCCACCGCGCTCGGGCGACGATGGCCTCCCATCTGGCCAATGCATCCCAGCCGATGTCGCTCCTGGCGTTACAGCAGTGGTTGGGACATCAGTCGCCGGAGGCCACGCTGCAGTACGTCAAAGACAATCCCGTCACGCTGGCCCAGGCCTATACCGATGCGGGCTATTTTGGGCGCAACGTCAGGCTGGTGGAGGTGCTCATCGACCGGGAGGCCATCCAGAACGGCGCGACCGCACAGGGGGCACCCTGGAAGTTCTATGATCTGGGCCACGGCTACTGCACCTACGACTTCTTTGACCAGTGCCCCCACCGGATGGTCTGTGCCCGCTGTGCCTTCTATCGCCCGAAGGCGGCCACGCATGAACAGTGGCTCGAAGCCAGGGATAACCTCCAGCGCATGTTGCACGGCATTCCGCTGACCGACGACGAGCAGCGTGCCGTCCAGGAGGAGGTGGACGCGATTGAGCAGCTGTGCTTGCGTCTGGCTGACCAGCCCACACCTGCGGGCCTCACCTCGCGGCAGATGGCCGCGCACGACCAACACGCACCGATGATGATCCCGGTTGCGAGCATCCCAGTGGTGTGAGTTATTCGTCTGCGCCGCCGCTTTGACGGTCACCCTGACAACCTCTAGAATACGTAAAGTGCGTAACGTGTTAGATCGTCGTGCGGAGGGCAGCATGGATGTGATGCCGGTCATCACCAAGACCGAGTTGGCGCGCAACACCCGCCAGGTGGTGGATCAGGCCCGGCGGGGACAGCCCGTGATGGTGGAAAGCTATGGGCAGGAGCAGGTGGCCATCGTGGACGCGATTGACTACCGTCTCCTGCGCGCCGTCGCGGCCTATGGCGCCGCGCCACCCCACCCCGCGCCGATCTCCGACGAG
>DOUV01000157.1 GCA_003520455.1 Chloroflexota bacterium
ACCTGCGCGACTGACGCGGCCCTGCCCGGCGCCCGCCGGCCCCTACTTCTCCCAGCTCGTCGGCCAGGCCGAACCGGCGCCGAGGGAGCCGCGCGAAACGTAATCGGCCATCGTGATGCCGAACATCAGCAGGACGAAGAAGACCGCCCCGACCACCACCAGGGGGATCAGGCGGGTCGAGTACCGCACGTGCATGAAGAACAGCACGACGAGCGTCGCCTTGGCGACCGCGATGCCCAGCATGACCACGTTGTTGAGCGCGCCGAGATCGACGTAGGCGACCGCCACCGTGATGGCGGTGAAGACCATGAGCGCGAAGAAGATCGCGATGTAGGTGCGGACCGGTACGATGTGGTGCTCCGACATGTCCCTCGCCTCCGCCTCAGTGACGGCCGATCAGGTACAGCAGGGGGAAGAGGAAGATCCAGATGATGTCGACGAAGTGCCAGTACAACCCGAAGTTCTCGACCGGGTTGTAGTAGGAGGAGCTGAACTTCCCCGCGATGGCGCCCTTGAGGATCCAGACCAGCAGGCCGGCGCCGATGATCATGTGGAGCGCGTGCATCCCGGTCATCGCGAAGTAGAGCGAGAAGAAGGCTTCCGCCCGCCCACCGACTTCGCCCGTGAAGTGGAACGCCGGACCGGGGATGAGGTGATGGTGCCACTTGGCGCTGTACTCGAAGTACTTGATGACCAGGAAGGCGAGACCGAGCACGCCGGTGGCAACGAGGAAACCGATCAGCGGCTTGCGACGGTCCGTCTGTGCGGAGTGGACCGCCATCGCCATGGTCAGCGAGCTGGCGATCAGAATCACCGTGTTGATCAGACCCAGCGTGATGTCCAGCTCGTGGCTTCCCGCCGCGAACGCGAGAGGATCCCGCCAGCGGTAAAGCAGGTAAGCCATGAACAGGCCGCCGAAGAACATCACCTCCTGGGCGAGGAAGAGCCACATCCCCAGGGTCGACGCCTCTCTCTGCTGTTCGAGGCTGTCGAAGTGGTGCGCCAGGGCGCTTGACTGACTGTGCGACACGGAGTTCTCCTCGCCTCAGTGACCGCGGGCCGGCAACGTCCCGCCCGCGCCTTCTCGACCGGCGTGCTCGGCGTAGTCGTAGACCTCGCCGACCGCCGGAGTCTGGTGGAAATTGTGCACCGGCGGCGGCGAGTCGGTCTCCCACTCGAGACCCCGCGCGCCCCACGGGTTCCTGCCCGCGAGCTTTCCGTACTTGAGTGACCAGAGCAGATAGACCACCGGCAGCACGAAGCCGACACCGAGTACCGATGCGCCGGCGGTCGACAGGACGTTGAGCACCTGCCACTCGTCGGGATACTGGTGGTAGCGACGCGGCATGCCCATGTACCCGAGCAGGAACTGCGGGAAGAACGTCAGGTTGAACCCGACGAAGACCAGCAGCGCCGAGAGCTTGCCCCAGAATTCGGCGTACAGCCGGCCGGTCACCTTGGGCCACCAGAAGTGGAGTCCACCGAGGAAGCCCATGATCGTGCCGCCCACCATCACGTAGTGGAAGTGCGCGACCACGAAGTAGGTGTCGTGGACGTGGACGTCGAATCCCAGGGTGCCGAGGAAAACGCCGGTCAGGCCGCCGATGGCGAACAGGCCCATGAAACCGAGGGCGTAGAGCATCGGCGTTTCGAAGGAGACCGAGCCCTTGTAGAGCGTGAACGACCAGTTGAAGACCTTCACCGCCGACGGAATCGCCACCAGCATGGTGAGCAGCGAAAAGATCGTGCTGGCGTATACCGACTGGCTGGAGACGAACATGTGGTGTCCCCACACGAAGAAGCCCAGCACCGCGATGCCGATCGACGAGAAGGCGACGAAGTGGTAGCCGAAGATCCGCTTGCGCGCGAAGGCGGCGATGATCTCCGACATCACCGCCATCGAGGGCAGGATCATGATGTAGACGGCCGGATGCGAGTAGAACCAGAACAGGTGCTGGAACAGCACCGGGTCGCCGCCCTTGGCCGGATCGAAGATGCCCAGGTGGAAGGCGCGCTCGAGCACCAGCAGCACCAGCGTGATCGCCACCACCGGCGTGCCGAGGACGTTGATGAAGCTGGTGGCGTAGTGGCTCCAGACGAACAGGGGAAGCCGGAACCAGGTCATACCCGGCGCCCGCATCCGGTGCACCGTGACCATGAAGTTGAGGCCGGTGAGGATCGAGGCGAAGCCGTTGATGAAGACCCCGATCCCCGTTATCAGCACGTTGGAGTGCGAGAAGAGCGAGCTGTACGGCGGGTAGAAAGTCCACCCGGTGTCCGCTCCGCCCATGACGATGCCGGCGAGCGCCAGAGTGCCGCCGATCATGTAGATGTACCAGCTCGCCAGGTTCAGGCGCGGGAAGGCCACATCTCGCGCGCCGATCATCATGGGGATGAGGAAGTTTCCCAGGACGGCCGGGATCGATGGGATCAGGAAAAAGAAGATCATGATCAGGCCGTGCATGGTAAACATCTTGTTGTAGGTCTCCGCCTGGATCAGATCGCCTTGCGGCGTTAACAGATTGAGCCGGATCGCGACGGCAAACGCCGCGCCCACGAAGAACAGCGTGGTGATCGACGCGAGATATAGCCACGCAATCCTCTTGTGATCGGTGGTGAAGAGCCACGACCTGATTCTGTAGTCGATGTTGAGGTAATGCGCTCGTTGCTGAAGTGGGGGTACGTTCATGGTTTGGCCTCGCCCTTTTCTTCCCGCTTCAGGGATTTGATATACGCGATGATCTGCAACAGCCCTTCCTCGCCGATCTGGCCTTTGAATGACGGCATGACGGGGGGGTAGCCGGCCACGATCTTGGCCTGTGGTAGCAGCACCGACTCCCGGATATAACTCTCGTCGGCCTTGACTATCCTGCCATCCTGTAGATGTACCGGCTGTCCAAACACCCCCAGCAACGACGGCCCAAGACCCTTCCCGTCGGGGCGATGGCACGTGATACAGCCGCGTTGCTGAAACAGCAGGCGGCCGGCCTCGGCCATCGGGACGGCGGGGACCGCTGGGCCACCGAGCCACTGTTGGTATGCGACCGGGTTCATGACCGTCACACGGCCGATCATGTGCGCGTGCAACGCCCCGCAGTACTGGGTGCAGAAGAGGTGATAGTCGCCGGTCCTGGTCGCCTCGAACCATGCCACTGTGTAGCGGCCTGGCACCGCATCCTTCTTGATCCGGAAGGCCGGGACGAAAAGACTGTGAATGGCATCCTGCGATGTCATCGTCAATTTGATCGGGCGGCCTTCCGGCACGTGCAGCTCGTTGATCTCGCTCCGCCCTTCCGGATGCTGAAACTTCCACATCCACTGTTTTCCCACTACAGCGATCTCTATCGAGGCTGCCGGCGGGCGCGCCGCGAAGAAAAAAAGCTGCGCTCCCCAGACAAACGCAATAACGTTTATCCCGAGCGGAATGAGGGTCCAGGCCAGCTCGAGCGCGAGCGGCTCCCGGATCACGCGGGCCCGCTCTGTCGGCGAGCGCCTCCGATACCTCACGGCAAAAAAGATCACCAGGAAGAAGATGAGCGCGGCGAAGAATGCGCTGACCAGCAGAAGGAAAAAAAAGAGGGCATCCTCGCGTGCCGCATACGTCGATGCCTGTGGGGGAAACAGGGGAAGCTCGGGCACCATCGTGTTATACCCTCGGATCGTGCCCGCTCGACTCGTGACGGTCGCGGCGCCACATCGCCGCGATGAACGCGCCCAAGGCGCCAACCGTCATGAGACCGGCCAGCCGGATGACATTCATCACCAGAACAGTGTATTTCCCTGTTGTCGGGTCGTAGGAGTAGCAGAAGAGCAGGACCTGATCGAGAGGCGTTCCGACCCTGTTGCCCGAGGCCTCGATCAGACTGAGCCTGAGATCCCGGGAGGAATACTCAATCCCGTACAGATAGCGGTAGAGTTTGCCCTGCGGCGTCAGGACAACGATCCCTGTCGCATGACGATATTGGTCCATCGCAATGTCGTATGTGGCGCGAAAGCCGACCGATCGGGTCAGCCGCTGGATGATGGTCTCCTCGCCCGTCAGGAAATGCCAACCCTCTGCCGTCCCTGGTCGGCCATACTGCTGAACAGCCTTCGTCTTCTCCGCCGCCGCGACCCCAGGGAGATCACGCGAATCAAAGCTTACGACGACCACATCGAATTGCTTCCCGACATCGAACGTGATGGCGCGCAGCGATCTCACGAGGCCTTCCAGCACCACCGGGCAGAGGTTCCGGCAGCGGTAATAGACCAGGGCCAGGACGATCGGTTTCTTGCCAAAATAGCGCCCGAGGGAAACGGGCCGGCCCTCTTCGTCGCGAAGCACAAGGTCAAGCGGCACCTGCTCGTTCACCCGTTGATCGAAGGCCACCTCGCGGAGGACGACCGGCCGCGAATCCACCTGTGAATCGTGCGTCCATCCAGCGGCAGGCCAAGCGAGGATAGCAGAGCAAACGAATAGAAGAGCGATGACGCGAGGTCGGATGGCGCGGCGCCGGCCCCAGGAGCGAGTGGCGCAAAGCCGGCTTTCCCGGACTGACAAATGCCACGGGCGATGGTGCGCTTGTGCGGTCATCGGATCCGCTCTTTCTCGACCTTCACCGGCAGCCTCCTCTCCGCCAGCAGCGTGATCGCGCGATCGATGGGAATTCGCACAACCCCGGCGCCGCGGTCCACCCAGCCGTAGCTGTTCAGGATGACATCTTCTTGTGCTTGTTTCTCCTGGAGTTCCCTTCCAGGGGTGACCTGCAAACGAGGTTCGGGAGGCAGCGGCGCCGCTGCCAGCGGCGAGGGACGCACATCCCTTTTGGCTTGCTGGGCGACGAAGACCTTAAACAGCAGCCACATCACGAGAAGCACGATACCGGTCACAGCGAGCAACCCCAGCAAGAACGTCCCGATAACGCGGATGCTCATGTCCCGGGATTCGTAGCCGGCGCCCCCTCGCGTGGCGTCGTCTTTTTTCATGTCTGGCCCTCCCCAGCCTGCTCGCGGGCTGCTTCCATCATGGGGTCATGCAGAGGGATGAGCGGCCGGGTTTTGAGGTGCCACACAAAGATGCTGATCCAGATCCCACCCATGCCGATCGGGGTCAGGAGATCTAACCAGTGAATAAACAGGCCTGTTGGATGGAAGGCGGGGGCGACGAGCCAGACCAGATCCACCATCCGCATGAAAAGGATTACGATTGCTATCAGTGATAATAGCTGTGAACGCTGTTTCAGGCCGCGAGACAGGAGTAGTACGAACGGCAGACCGAACTGAAGTACGATGAGCGTCACAGCCATTCCCTGCCAGCCGCCGATTGTTCGATGAAGATACCAGGGGATTTCGTCGGTGAGATTCTCGGCCCACACGATGAGGAATTGCGAGAAGGCGGTATAGGCCCAGAGCATGAGAAAGGTCAGTGTCAGATTGCCCAGGTCGTGAAATCGTTGCGAAGGTGCCATATCCGCCAGCGCGCCCCAACGGGTCAGCAGATGCGCAACAATAATGACAAACGCTGTCCCTTCGAGACCTTGGCCGGCGACGAAGACCATGCCATAGATGGTCGAGTGCCAGTGAGGTTCGAGCGACATCACCCAATCAACAGCCGAGAAGGTCACGGTGAGCCCGTAAAGAACAAGCCCGGGCCCACTGAGGTCCTTGAAGCGCTTCGCGATCAACCGGTTACCGGTCCGATCCTGCTCACCTGACCATCTGTTCAGGACGTGCGCAACACTGATCCAGATCGCAAAATAGACGATAGCGCGGCCTGTGAAGGCAGGAACATTCAGGTACAGGCTCTTATGTCGGAGCAACTCGTCTGCTGCCACCTCCTCAGCGCGCGCCCAGCTATACAGCAGGCGCGACCATAGGAGAATCGGCACAAACAGAACAGCCATCAGGGAAAGCGTCCTGCATCCGGCCTCGAGCGGCCGCCGAATCGGTAAGCCCCACCACCCGCCAACAAGATGGTGAAGCATCAAAACGGCGAGACAGCCAAGACTGATCCCGATCCAGAAGAGATACGCCTGCAGATACGATTGGAAAAACTGACCCGGGTTGAAGATTGCTCCTCCGATACAAAGCGTCACGGCGACCAGACCAACCAGGAAGGCGCGCTGTTGGAGACGATCTATTCGTAGGCGAAAGGATTCATGCTCGTTCATTTGACCTGCTTCTGGAGCCGGTGACGCTCTGCTGTCGGCACATCTGCGAGCGTTGCGTGCTGGCTCAATTGGAGGGCGCGGATGTAGGCGATGATCGCCCAGCGGTCGCGCGGCTGGATCTGGGCGGCATAATCCGGCATCGTTCCGAAGCCGTTAGTAATGACCTCGAAGAAATGGCCGATGGGGGCCTGCCGCAGGCGATCAGTGTGGTACGAAGGCGGTTGACGGAACCCGCGTCGCACCACCATCCCCAGGCCGCTTCCCACCCGATCGTGGCAGAGCGCGCAAAAAATGTTGAAACGCTCCTGTCCACGAACGAGGAGGGCCGGCGTTACCGGGAATGGGAAGGTATCCACTAATCTCCCCGCTGACCTGCCGGTGTAGAGCTGCTCATCCGCCAGAAGCCGGCCCCGCGCTACCGTGCCGGGCACGAGGGGTCGCGCCGATCGCTCGTCTCCGAAGAAACTGCTCCTGGCCAGCGGCTTGTACCGCGGCTGGTCGGCCATCTGTTGCTGGCAGGCTGCCAGCAAGCAGCCTACGAACACGACATGCGCCCATCGGAACGGACGGTCGAGTTCGACGCCCATCCGCTTAATGTTCCACATCGTAGACCCCGCGGGGACAGGTGCTCTCTAAGAACTGCCAGGTTCGCTGGCGGTCGAAGAGCGGATCTCGCGCCTCGATACACAGAAAGAACCGACTCCGGCTGGCCAACTCGAACCGCCGGACGTTAAAGACGGGATGATAGGGCATCGGGAGGCCGCATAGCGCGAGGAGCCCGAAGACCGCGAATAGGGCTGCCACCAGGACAGTCAGCTCAAAGGTGACAGGGATGAAGGACGGCCAACTGTTCAACGGGCGTCCTCCGACATTGATGGGATAATCGAGTACCGCAACCCAGTACTGCAGGTAGAACCCGCCAAGACACCCGATGAGGCCGCCGATCAACACGATGAGTGGAACCCAGGTACGCCGGCGGCCGAGAGCCTCGGCCAGCCCTTCAACCGGCAGAGGGGTGTACGCATCCATGTACCGATAGCCCTCCTCATAGGCGCGGCGAGCCGCCGCCAGCAGGACGTCAGGATTCTCAAATTCGGCCATCAGGCCGAAGAGGGGGAGTCCGGTTTTCATGCTTCAGTCCTTGTGCTGTTGCTTCCAAACACACCGCGTCACCGGGGACTCATATTGTCCGGTTTCGGGAGGATCGCTCGCATCTCGAAGATGGAGATCATCGGTAGAAACCGGATAAACAGGAACATCAGCGTAAGGAACAGCCCGATCGAACCGGCCAGGGTCGCATAGTCCCAGATCGTGCCTGCATACTGGCCCCAAGCGGTCGGCAGAAAGTCGCGGCTCAGGCTCACCACGATGATGACGTATCGTTCGAGCCACATCCCGAAGAGCACGCTCAGTGAGATCGCAAAGAGAGCCGGCACGTTCGTCCGGATCCTGGGAATCCAGATCGTCTGCGGCACCAGGACATTGAAGAGCATCAAAAGCCAATACATGTAGCCGTACGAACCAAACATCCGGTTGAGCATCATGGACCATTCGTAGAGATTCCCGCTATACCAGGCCATGAAGGTCTCCATCAGGTAACCGTAGGCTACGATCAAGCCCGTTGCCAGCATGATCTCGCCCATGTTCCGCAGGTGGCGGAGGGTGATGAAGTCTTCCAGCCCATAGAGCGCTCGAATGGGGATGGCGAGGACCAACACCATGGCGAAGCCGGAATAGATCGCGCCCGCGACGAAATATGGCGGGAAAATCGTGGAGTGCCAGCCCGGGACGAGGGCGATGGAAAAGTCGAAGCTCACGACCGTGTGGACCGACACCACCAGCGGCGTGGCCAGTCCGGCGAGCAGGAGGTAGGCCATCTCGTAGCGATGCCAGTGAATGGCGGAGCCCCGCCAGCCCATGGCCAGGATGCCGTAGACGAACCTTGGTAATCGCTTCCGCGCCCGGTCGCGTAGCGTGGCGAGGTCGGGAATCAGGCCGAGATACCAGAATAGGAGCGACACTGTAAAATAGGTAGACACGGCAAAGACGTCCCACACCAGTGGGCTGCGGAACTGCGGCTGGATCCCCATGGTGCTTGGATAGGGGAACAGCCAATAGAAGAACCACGGCCTCCCCAGATGCAGGAGTGGAAACATCCCCGCGCAGGCTACAGCAAACAGCGTCATGGCTTCAGCGAAGCGATTGATGGAATTTCGCCACTTTTGGCGCATCAGCAACAGGATGGCTGAGATCAAGGTGCCCGCATGGCCGATCCCGATCCACCAGACGAAGTTGACGATGGCGAATCCCCAAGCCACCGGGATATTGATGCCCCAGACGCCGACCCCGACACTGAACAGGTAGGCAACTGCATACAGCAGGATCAGAACCAGGACGAAGGAGATGCCGAAGCCGATGTACCACACGCGGGGCGTCGGCTGCGTGAGCACGATAGAACTGATCTTGTCGGTGACTGCCACATAATCATATCCCGGCCCGATGAGCGGCAGCGGCGACTCGGTCTCCGACGTGACTTCCGGCTCGTCGGGTGGCATCTCGCTACTCCGATTCGATCTCTGCATTGGGGTTTCGCAACTTGGCCAGATAGGTGGTGCGTGGTCTGGTATTCAACCCTGTGAGCAGACCGTAGTTGAGCGACTCGGCTTTCAGCGTGGAGACGCGGCTATCCGGATCGTTGATGTTGCCGAAGACGATCGCCTGCGATGGGCAGGCTGCCTGACAGGCCGTCGCGATCTCCCCATCCCGGATCTGTCGATCGTCCTTCTCGGCAGCGATCCTGGCGGCATTGATCCGCTGCATGCAGTAGGTGCACTTCTCCATTACGCCGCGGCTTCGCACTGTGACATTCGGATTACGAAGCAGCTTCAGGCTGGGTGCGGTGAAATCCGAGTACTGGAGAAAGTTGAAGCGCCGGACCTTGTAGGGACAGTTGTTCGAACAGTAGCGCGTGCCCACGCAGCGATTATAGACCATGTCGTTCAGCCCCTCGGCGCTATGGTTTGTTGCGCCGACGGGGCAGACCAACTCGCATGGGGCATTCTCACAGTGCATGCACAACACCGGCTGATGAACGGTCTGCGGATTATCCGGGCCGCCCTGATAGTAGCGGTCGATGCGAAGCCAGTGCATCTCGCGGCCGCGACGCACCTCTGCTTTCCCAACAATAGGGCTGTTGTTCTCGGCTTGGCAGGCGACGACGCAGACGCCGCACCCTGTGCAGGCGTTCAGATCGATCGCCATCCCCCAGGCATAGCCGTCATACTGAAAGCCCGGATAGAGGCTCAGCTGTTGCGGCGGCTCCGGCTCGACCTCTTGAGCGAACGCGGGATGCTTCAGGTATTGTTCGATTGTCCCGGCTCGCGCGAGATGCCGGCCCTCGATGGAGTGATGAAACTGTGTGCAGGCGAGGGGGTATTGTTCGCCTGTCTTGTTGATTGCGAGGCCGGGGGCGCCTAGCGGGGCGTCTGACGTCATGATGGCGTAGACGTTGAACCCGGCGCCTGATCCCACCTTGCCCGCTTTCGTGCGACCATAGCCGTAGTGGATCGTGACGCAATCGTCGGCATGCCCGGGTACGATCCAGGCCGGGGCGCGCATCATACGCCCCCGATAGTGGAGTTCGATCAGGTCCGCATAGACCGTGCCGTGCTCGCCGCCGGTCCAGCCGATGCGGTAGGAGAGGCCCAATCGCTCGGCGGTGGCAGGGCTCATCAGGGCGGCATTGTCCCACGCCAGCTTGGTGAGCGGTTTTGGTAACTCCTGAAGCCAGCCGTTGTTGGCGAAACGGCCGTCGAAGATGGTCGGATCGGGGCGAAAGATAATCTCGAGGCTTTTGGCCTCGTGGGATCGGGGGACAGGCGGTACGGCGCGCTGCGCCGTATTCGACGGCGCTTGGGTTCCGCTCCCCTGCTTGAGTGCGACCGACTTGGGGGGACACGCTGTTCCGGCAATCAGCCCATCATGGAGCGCCGTTTGCCAGAAGAGTTCAAAATCTTTGACATTGGTCCGGCTTTTCCAGTAGTCGCGCACGATGTCGTATGCTGACGTGTCGGGACCTTCCATAAGGGCGGCGATCACCTCGTGCGCTGTCTTGCCACCGTAGAGTGGGGCAATCAACGGCTGGATGATCGAGACGGTCCCGTCGTAGGCCCTGCCGTCGCTCCAGGCCTCCAGGTAATGCGCTTCGGGGATCTGCCAGTGGCAGAGGGCCGAGGTCTCATCCTCGTACAGACTCAGATGAACCCGCAACGCCACCTTCGAGAGGCTGTCAGCGAAGCGGAGATCCGCTGGTGCGGTAAACGCCGGGTTGCCGCCGATGATGACGAGGATGGCGACCCGTCCGGCCTCTATGTCGCGCACAAGCTCGCGCAGCGACTCGACCTGATCAACCGGATCGGCTTCGACCGGATCGGTATAGATCACGGTCTGACCGGCATTGCCCAGCGCACGATTCATGGCGTGAGCCAACGCATGGACGGCAGGCGGCTGCTGGTCGCCCGGAACGACCAGGCTTGATCCGCGGTGATGTATCAGATCACGGGCGAGCGCCGCGACCCATCGGGCTTGGGACGCGTTGAGCGTGACCGGGGCCGCCGGCTGAACGGGCACGCCCAATTCCTGTGCGATGGCCCGGGTCACGCTGTCGATGTCGCTGGGACGCACGGCCAGGCGGTGGTCTGCCATCGCCCCGGTGACGGAGGGCGTACTCTCGATCGCATAGAGGCGGTTCATCTCTGCATGCCCTGTCCTGACGCGACGCCCGCCCGCGAAGTCGCGAGCGTACCGGACGCTTCCGGGACCGGAGGCGAGGAACTCTGCGTCGAGCGCAAGAATGACATCGGCCTTGTCGACGCGATAGTAGGTGTGAATCGCTTCGCCGAACGCAAGACGGGCCCCGGCTCGAGCGGCGTCGCGCCCCGCCGGCTCGTATTGGTGCCATCGGGCCGAGGGGAACCTGGCGAGCAGCGCCTGGAGTTGATGGGCCAGGGTGGGTGAGGTGACCGTCTCGGTGAGGATCCGCAATCCGGCGCCTCGGCCGGCCTGTTGGGCCTGCAGCGCGAGGTCAACCTCGTTAAAAAAGGCGCTCCAGGTGCTGATACGTCCTGCGCGAGCGACGACCTGCGAGCGATCAGGATCATACATCGTCAGGATAGAGGCCTGCGCGAAGGCATCGGTAGCGCCGAGGCTGGCGGGGTGATCAGGATTGCCTTCGATCTTCGTGGGGCGTCCTTCGTGGCTCTCGACCAGCACGCCGCTCACGAATCCGGCCAGGGGCATAGCAGTTGCGAAGAAGAGCGGTTTCCCCGGGATGATCTCCTCGGGTTGCTTGACATAGGGAACGATCTTCTCATTGGTCGGCGCGGGGGCGGCGCTGCCACACCCGCCGAGGCCG
>DOUV01001059.1:0-13589 GCA_003520455.1 Chloroflexota bacterium
GACCTCGCGGCCGCCAGAGACCGCCTGGCGGCGCTTGGCTGGGTCGATTCGAATGGCGATGGTGTGCGCGAGCGCAACGGGATCTCGCTGGACTTCGAGGTCACGCTGGCATTGAGTGGTGATCCGCGCTGGGAGGCGCTGGCCCTGGCGCTGAGTGAGCAGTGGGCTGCGCTGGGCGTTCGCCTGACGCCCCGCTACATCGAGCCTTCCACTCTTGAGGAATGGCTGCACAAGGGCTACTGGGAGGTTGCCCTGCTGGCCTACGACGTGCCCCTGGACCCCGATCAGGGCGATCTCTGGCAGCCACCGATTACCGGTCCGATGGCGCAGGATGTGAACGTGATCGGCTTCGATAACGAAGAAGCCGCCAAAGTCGCGGCGTCCGCGGCACGCCTGCCGGGCTGTGACCCTCAGCAGCGGGCACCGCTCTACCACGAATTCTGGCGCCTGGTCCACGCCGATGCGCCCATGGTTTTTCTCTTTCCACTCCCCCAGCGCCTCTTTCTTGGGCCGGCGATCGCGGCACCGCCCCGTACCGGTTGGCCCGAGCGGGCCTTCGCCTGGCAGCCACGCCGCAACAACTGATCGATGCCCGCTCGAACATCGAGCGGAAGAGGTGGCTCGTATTTGGACAGTTGAGCCCTGAAGATTGCTCGAGCCCATTCCAAAACATGGTCGGCTGTGCTAAAATGTTGCTGTCTTTATGTGAGAGAGAGGTGCCTATGAGCGAGCTTGATCAGACACTCCAAGAGTTGTTGAATCCGGATGAGCCGCTGTCGATGATGCGGCTCGTTGCCCTTTCCAATCTCGATCGAGAAGAGCAGGCCAGAGTCAACAGTGTGTGGGAGGACATCGCGCTAGAGAAACGGCGGCGCCTCGTGCGGGCGCTGGGCGAACTGGCCGAGGATGACGTGCAGGTCGATTTCACAGCCGTCTTCCGCCGGGCGATGTCCGACTCCGACGCCCAGGTGCGGGCCGATGCCATTGAGGGACTTTGGGAGGATGAGAGCTACTCGCTCGTCCGGCCGCTCCTGCTTGCCCTGGAGAACGATCCGAGCGAGCAGGTCCGCACCGTTGCGGCCGCCGGGCTGGGACGCTTTGTGCTGCAGGGAGAACTGGACCGGATCAGCGAGGAGCGCTATCGACAAATCGTCGAGGCACTCCACCGTGTCTTCACGACGCCCACCTGTGGTGAGGAGCTTCGTCGTCGTGCGTTGGAATCCATCGCCTACAGTGGGGACGAGCGCGTGAGGCGACTCATCGCCCGTGCCTATGAGGAGGCATCGGACAAGATGCGGGCCAGTGCCATCTTCGCGATGGGGCGCAGCGCCGACGAGTATTGGCGCGGCGCCGTCCAGGCCGAGATGGGGAGCCCGAACCCTGAGATGCGATACGAAGCTGCACGGGCCGCCGGCGAACTCGAAGATGAGGGCGCCGTCGGTCAATTGATCCAATTATTGAGTGATGTGGATTCCGAAGTCCAGCAGGCTGCCATCTGGGCACTGGGCCAGATTGGCGGCGAGGTCGCCAGGCGCGCCTTGGAACGTGTTGCTGCTGGCCTCGACGAAGTGCTCAGCGAAGCCGCTCAGGAGGCCCTCGCGATGGCACAACTAAACAGCGGTATCTTCGATCCTCGCAGTTTCGTCGCTCCCCGGTACACCCTTGAGACGGACGGAGAATCCGACGACTGGGATGAGGAGGACCAGGACTGGGACGAGGAGGACGAGGACTGGGACGAGGAGGACGAGGACGAGGACTGGGACGAGGACTGGGACGAAGAGGACGAGGACGAGGAGTGGGACGAGGACTGGGACGAGGACTGGAACGACGAGGACGACGTGGCCGGGGGAGACATCTCCCCCGGCATCTCAGAGCTTCCTCACGACTGACAGCGCAGCTTCCCGAGACGCTGATCCATAACCGCTCGCCGGCGCCGCTGAAACCGGCTGTGCCGGCGAGTGGTTGTGAGCGGGCCAACCGCAGAAGGCGTAAACCAGTTTTCCCTGACCGATAATGGCATATTGTGGACAAGAGTTTAGTGCTAAGACGCCGAGGGTCTTATAACACTGACCTTTTTGGTGCCCTGGCGTTTTGTTGCAATGTTTCAAAGTCTAACCTGTGATTATTGCTGGTGTGATTCCTTCATCTGCGTCGATCGGCGCGCATCAGTGGCGTCTGCGTTCTATTCTCGCTACAGTATGATGGCCGTCGGTGCAAACAAACCCGGCGCACAGTATTCGAATGGGAGCATCCCTTGTTCGTGGGTTCTCGTTTTCACCGCCCCCTGGGCTGCGTCTGGCCGGAGGCCGCCTGTCTTCCAGGAGTACTACTCGCGTGACCGTCTTATTCAAGGTTGTCTTCCCCGTCTTACTCATCGCGGCCCTCGGATTCGTGGCTCAGCCGTACTTGCACCTGGATGCGCGGTCGCTCTCGCGCATCACCTTCTATTTTTTCAGTCCGGCCCTGGTTCTTGATTCGCTATCCAACTCCACCCTGGGTGGCGCCGAGTTCGGCCGCATCGCGCTGGCCGTCGTCTTCGTCACGCTAGCGCTCTGGGTGCTGGCAGCGCTGGTGGTTCGCGCGCTGCGGCTCGACGGCGCCGCCGAGAGCGGCTTCCTGCTGGCGACGCTGTTCGTCAACGCCGGCAACTACGGATTGCCGGTGACACTGTTCGCCTTTGGCGAGGCCGGGCTGGCCATCGCCACCGTCTACTTTGCTACCAGCTCGATGATTCAGTCCAGCCTGGGCGTCTACCTGGCGGCACGGGGCAATGCCAACGCCTGGCAGGCGGCGCAGGCCACGCTGCGGGTCCCTCTCGTTTATGCTGCGCTGCTCGGACTGCTTCTCAACACCACCAATACCGCCCTGCCGCCCTCATTGGCCAAGAGTGTCAGTCTCCTCGGCCGGGCGGCGATTCCGGTGATGCTGATGGTCTTGGGGGTGCAACTTGCCAACCTGCTCGCCGGGCGCACACAGCACGTCAAAGCAGTTGTCCGGCCGCTGGCTGTGACGACAGCGATCCGCCTGCTGATTGGTCCGACGTTGGGGCTCGCTGTTGCCGTCCTGTTAGGGCTGCAGGGCCTGAGCCGCAATGTTGTCATCGTCGAGAGCGCGATGCCCACGGCGGTGATGACCATTATCCTGGCGACAGAATACCGGGCCGAGCCGGAGTTTGTCACTACGGCAGTTTTCACCTCGACCGTCGTCAGCGTGGTGACGATCACAGGAATTCTGACGCTCCTGGCGTAGAGTTCGGGGGAGCCGGGTTCTCTTTTGCGTTGTGAGTTCCGATGCCGGCTCGAAACTCAGAACTTTGAACTCCGAACTGCCCTCGCACGCGTTTCCATCCAGAGACGTTGCAACTCGTGCATAATCTGGTAAAATTCGTCACCGCACTATCGCGAGTACTTCTTCAAGCCTCCCCGTCGGAGGGGCCTGCCCTTTCAGCATCAAATGGGGGGATAAGGAGGTATTTGGGGGAGTAAGCCACCACCATCGAAGGAGAAACATCATGACTGTGGTGAGTCAACTTGACCGACTGGGCGATTGGTTGGCGCGCAGCGGGATTGAGCTGGGGGTAGACGTTCGCCTGCTTCGTACGCTGCCTGCCAATCGGAATGAACAACGGCGCCTCTTGCGCCTGCTCAACCAAATCGAAAGCCGCTTCGACGACGCGATGGCGGAGGATCTCGACCCGCCGCTTCGCTGGAACGCACTGCGCGAGGAGTTGCACCTCATTCCGGTCGGACGCAATCCCTGGTCCTATATCGGCGCACGGGCCTGCGAGATCTTCAGTGCCGAAGGCTATCCTGAAGAGCAGATTCGACGCGCCGACCGGCTCTGGCACGACTTTCTCTTTCTGCAGGACGGTCAGATCAAACCGCTCCAGGCCTCAGCCGGCTGGATCTCGGCCCTCGACTATCTGCTGCAGAGCCTCTATTTCAGTGCGATGGCGTCGCAAGCTGAGGTTGGCGTGCGTTACGGAGTGAGTGCCAGCACGGTCGGTTTACGCTTCCGGGCCCTGGTTGACACGCTCGGGGTAGTGCTTTACGATCATAAGGCTCGCAAGCGACTGGCGGCGGCCCGTGCCCTGACGGTCGAAACCGGCCGGATGTCCGAGGCCGAATTCAATCGCCACCTCCTGCGCGGCCCCAGGCCGACCGTCAACTCTGTGGTGAGCCGTAGCTGAGCAGCGGCGAGGGCCGGGCGAATCGGTGGGTTTCTTTAATGAAGATGGTGGGGATCGGGGAGGCGAGCGCCGTGCCCGAGCCTCCCCGGCAGGGCACCTTCTCATCCGGGCACATCTTGCGATTGACTCGAAGCTCCCGACGGATTGCGAGATTCGATGACTTATTTCATTCGAGACAGCTCCAACAGACATCCACCCGATCAGGCGCGTGATCTCTTTCATGCCGGATTGCGGTTCCTCCACCAGCGCCGGCCGGGGGAGGCTGCGCGGCGATTGGAGGCCGCCCGCACGCTCGCGCCTCGCGATGCTGAGATCGCCCTCAATCTGGGTGGGGCCTACATCATGCAGCATCGTTTCGACGAAGCGGTTGGCGTGCTCGAGGAAGCGACCCGGCTCGATCCGGGCAATGCGATGGCGTGGCTCAACCTTGCCGCCGCCTACCTCGGCCCCCTGGCGAAGAGTACCCCCGCCGCCCAAGAGCGAGCGATCCAGGCCTATCAGGCTGCGCTGCAAGCCGATCCGCAGGTTCCCAACGTCCACTACATGTTGGGGCTGATCTACCGGCAGCGCGGCGAGTGGCTGCGCGCAGCCGCGCATTTCTCGCGCGCGCTCGAGATTAACCCAGCCGACCTTGACGCCCGCGCCATGCTTGATGCCGTCAATCGGACGGATGGCGAGGACCGCCTGGTATGACAGAGCCTTCGGACCGCGCGCAGAGGCTGGCCGAGGCCTTCATCGAGCGGCTGGCCATGCTCTCGCTCGCCGTCGTCGAGGCGAGTCTTGGTGGCAGCGAGCATCAGCGCCGAGAACTCGATACCGGCCTGATCCGGCTCGAGGCTGAAGCCACCGGCGAGCCCGACTTGCTTGCCTATATCGGCCGGCTCCGGGCCTTGCTCCGCGGCGATACGGCCGAGACCGATCAGCCATTCCCGATTGGCGGGCCCTATGCCGTGATGTGGACCGAGGTACAGACCCTCTGGCGGGAGGCCTCCTGATTCAGACGACAGACGAGCGATGGAGCTCCCCGGGTCGGCTTCTGAAGCCACGGGGAGTTTCGTTTTGACGTGAAACGTGAAGGAGAAGCGGGAAAGAGCCAGTGTCACCCCGACTGCGCATCGCCCGTATCGCAACGGTGTGTCGTGGTTTCTCGCGCGAACGCTCACTCGGAGGAACGCAGGATCAATTCTATGCATCCAGGTGTGCTCACCAAGTATCGTGACTTTTTGCCTGTCACGCCCCAAACACCTCTCCTGACCCTCAACGAGGGTGATACGCCGCTTATTCGTGCTCACACCCTGGAGGCATTGTTCGGACTGCGAGAACTCTGGTTCAAGTTCGAGGGATTGAACCCGACCGGCTCGTTCAAAGATCGGGGCATGGTCATGGCGGTGGCAAAAGCCCTGGAGGCGGGCAGCCACGCTATCATGTGTGCCAGCACGGGCAACACCAGTGCCTCCGCCGCCGCCTATGCCGCCCGTGCCGGCCTCGAGGCCATTGTTCTGGTCCCGGCCGGCAACATCGCCTTGGGCAAACTCGCCCAGGCGCTCTTCTACGGCGCGCAAGTCGTTGCGATCGATGGGACCTTCGACGATGCGCTGGGCCTGGTTCGGCGATTGACGGAGCGCCACGCCGTCACGTTGGTCAACTCGATCAACCCGTTCCGGATCGAAGGGCAGACGACCGCCGCCTACGAGGTCGTCGATGTGCTCGGCGACGCCCCCGAGATCCTGGCGCTGCCGGTCGGCAATGCCGGCAACATCACGGCGTACTGGGAGGGTTTCAAGCGCTACCTTCAGGCCGGCCACGCCACTCGTCTGCCGCGCCTCTTTGGATTCGAGGCCGCTGGCGCGGCCCCCATCGTGCGCGGCGAGGTCGTCCTCAAGCCGGAGACCATCGCGACGGCGATCAAGATCGGCCGCCCGGCGAGTTGGCAGCGGGCGATTACCGCTCGCGATGAGAGTGAGGGCGTGATTGACGCTGTTACCGACGACGAGATCGTCGAGGCCTGGCACCTGTTAGCGACCCGTGAGGGTCTCTTCTGCGAGCCGGCCAGCGCCGCTGGCGTCGCCGGGCTGCGCAAAGCCCTGGTCCACGGCTGGCTCGACGCCGGTAGCCAGGTCGTCTGCGTCTTGACCGGCCACGGCCTGAAAGACCCCGACAACGCGATCAAGTTTAGCCCCAATGTTCTATCCAGCGCAGCCAATCTCGACGCGGTGGAGCGATTGCTGGGCTGGTAGGATCAATGCCCCGTGTTCTGCCAGGGATTGGAAGCGAAAAGAGTGGAGCGAGTATGCGTTTGGTCATGAAATTTGGGGGAACGTCGGTTGGGAACGCTGACGCCGTGCGGCAGGTCGCCGCGATCCTCAAGAAGAGCCACGACCAGGGCCACCAAGTTGTGACCGTGGTGTCCGCCATGCGCGGTGTCACCGATCAACTGATTGATGCGGCCAGGGCTGCGGCGACGGGCGAGACGGAACCGCCGCGCGCGGCGCGCCAGGCTCTGTGGGAGCGCCACCACGCGGTTGCGGCCGAGTTGCTGCAGAATCCCTACCAATTTGTCCTGGGCGATATTGACGCCCACCTGGCAAATTTCTCCAACCTCACGAGCGCCATCGCCGTACTGGGTGAGTTGACTCCGCGGGCCCTCGACTTCATCTCGTCGTTGGGTGAGCGTTTCAGCGCCCTCATCCTGGCGGCGCTGTTGCGCGAGATAGGGCTCTCCTCTGTGGCTGTCATGGCCGATCGCCTCATCGTCACCGATCGCCATTTCGGGAGCGCCAACCCGCTGCTCGATCTCACGGCTGAGCGCGCCCAGGCGGGCCTGCTCCCGATGCTGGAGGCGGGAGCACTGCCGGTCGTGACCGGTTTCCTGGGTGCCACACTCGATGGAATCGTCACCACGCTTGGACGGGGGGGCTCGGACTATACCGGCGCGATTTTGGGCGCGGCCCTTAACGCGGACGAGGTCTGGATCTGGACCGATGTCGATGGCGTGTTGACGGCCGACCCTCGCATTGTCCCCGAGGCTTGCTCGCTCCGGCAGATCAGCTACCTCGAGGCGGCCGAGCTCTCGTACTTCGGCGCGCGGGTCCTTCACCCCAAAACAGTCCGGCCGGCGGTGGATCGCGGGATCCCCATCCGCATCTTGAACACGTTCAACCCGGATCACGCCGGCACCTTGATCGTCAAAGAGCCTCAGGCCAACGGGCACGCCGTCAAGGCGGTCACGGCGATTCGCGGTCTGGCCTTGATTGCGGTTGAGGGCCGGGGCATGATGGGGGTGCCGGGAGTTGCCGCACGGGTCTTTGAGACCGTCGCCAGTTTGGGCGTGAGCGTCCTGATGATCTCGCAGGGCTCTTCTGAGCAGAGTATCTGTTTCGTGGTCGAGGAGGAGGCCAGCCAGGCGGTGGTTGAGGCCTTGGAAGGCGGCTTCCGCCACGAACTCACGATTGGCGCGATCGACCGGATTGATCGTCACGCCCAGGTGGTGATTATCGCCGTGGTTGGGTGGGGGATGCGGGGGACGCCCGGCATCTCAGCGCGCCTCTTTGGTGCGCTCGGTGAGCGCAGCATCAACGTACTGAGCATCGCCCAGGGGAGCTCCGAGGCGAATATCTCGCTGGTTGTCGATCACGCCGATGCCCACGAGGCCATCCAGGCCATTCACGCCGCCTTCGAGCTCGACCGGGTCGCCAACAGCAGGGAGCAGATCGCAGATTGAAGCCGGCCCGCTGCTTCCGCGACATCTCAGCTGCAAGGACAAGGGAGGCTGAGCCCCTCTCGTTGCAGGCCTAATCTTTCACGGATGGGTTCAATTCGACACCATGGCACGACGCATTCCTCTCATCCTCTTTGGTACCGGTCAGGTCGGCCGCGCCCTCGTAGCGATGGTCCTGGGAACCCGTGCGCGGCAGGCGGCTCTCGAGCTGTACCTGGACTTCGTCGCGCTGGCGGATCGCGAGGGCGCTCTGGTGGACGAGCGCGGGCTCGACGAGCCGGTGGTAGACAGCGCGCTGCGGCTCAAAGCCCGCGGCGCTAGTTTGGCCACCCACGAGCGGGGCTACTACCAGAGTGATTTGGCGGCGCTTGTGGATGTGGCCGGCCAGGCTGACGCCATCGTGATCGACACGACCGACGCGACCACCGAGCTCATCATGCCGGCCCTGGTCGCCGCCCGGCGCTTTGGCTATGGAGTCGTGCTGGCCAACAAGAAGCCGCTCACCGCGACCCTCGCCGAGTTCGAGCAGTTAGTTCGCCGTCCCGGAACGGAGGAGGGTCGCGCGGATTGCGGGTATGAGGCGACCGTGGGCGCAGGTCTCCCGGTGATTCGCATTCTGCGAATGCTGCTGGAGACCGGCGACGAGGTCCAGGCGATCCGCGGGGCGTTCAGCGGCACCTTAGGCTACCTCATGACCGAACTGCAGGCGGGCGTTCCTTTCTCGGTCGCGGTCCGCGAGGCCAAACGGCTCGGGTACACTGAGCCCGATCCGCGCGATGATCTCAGCGGAGCGGACGTGGCCCGCAAAGCGCTGATCCTGGCCCGCACGCTGGGTCTGCCCCTTGAGATGGCCGACGTGGCCGTCGAGCCGCTCTTTCCACCGGCGTTCGCGGATCTGGACGTCCCCCTCTTTTTGGAGCGCTTTGTCGAACTGGACGAGGCGATGGCTGCTCGGGCGTCGGAGGCAGCGGCGGAAGGCTCGGTTTTGCGCTACATCGCAGCGGTGACGCCCGACGGGCTGCGCGTCGGGCTGAGTGCTGAGCCGATGAGGAGCGCTCTTGGCGCGCTCCGAGGGCCGGACAACCTCGTGGCGTTTCATACGGACCGCTACTCACGGACCCCGCTTGTCATTCAGGGTGCGGGAGCCGGGGCCGAGGTCACCGCGTCAGCAATCCTGGCCGACATTCTCGCGCTGGCAACCCCCGGCTGGCTGTAGGCATGATGCGCGCGGTGGGGCTCCCTGTGGGCCGGCCGATCACGGTGACTCGGGTGCCGGGGTGGATGGCGCCTCGAGCGAAAGATCTCGTCGGAGCGTTTCTTTTCGGCCAGGGCGCCGTCTAAAGAAGATAGCATCGAAAAACCGTCTGTTGCGAGGCGCGGGGAGGAGAGTTCTTCTCGCAGCGAGTCTCGAAGTGTTGATCGGGTGTGTTCGCAACGCGAGGCAGTGAGGTCAAGAGGCGCCGCCTATTCTCTTTCTGTGGGCTTGAGGTGCTCAGAACTGGTTCTGTTCCGTAAGCCGATGCAGAGCGCCTGTTACAGAACCCCTGATTTGCTTCCAGTAGTCCCCCGCAACAGAGTGTCTCGTCGGAGATTTTGCATCTTAGCGTATATGCTGTAGAATCAAATCAAGGTCACGCACGTGGTCGGTTGGGCGAATCGTTTTTGTGTTCGATTCGTTCCACGTCGTTGTTCAGCCTGGTGGCGCTGTTTGGCCACACCGGTGACTTGCGGGCGTCGCGGCGGCAAGTGATCGGTTCTGCAATAGGACCTGTTGATAGCGCTCTTCGGAGGTGGGTGTGCGCCTGTTATCGCCTCTTGAGTGAGCGCTGGTTTGTACGCGCCGCGTCAGTCTCAGACCTGGCGCGTTTTTTGTGCGCCACACTCGGGTTGGTTCGCTTTCCCCCCAATAAAGATCCCAGGACCGTCGCGCGCCCTGGGCGGGGGCGAAGTGTTGTGTTCCTGTTGTTTCTCTCGTGAATCCCATCATCAACACCAGGAGGGCCAAAAAATGCCAGAATCGTCACGATTCCAACTTGATAACAAAGATCGTGATATCGTAACAATCCTGCAACACGAGGGGCGCGTCTCGTTTGCAGAATTGGGGCGGCGCATTGAACTGTCGGCACCGGCAGTTCACGCGCGAGTGCGACGCCTCGAGGAACAAAGCCTGATTCGAGGATACGCGGCCTTGCTTGATCGTGAGCGGGCCGGCAACGACGTCCTCTGCTTTATCAATGTCAGCCTGCTTCACCACCAGCGTGAGGAGGATGAACGCTTCCGGAACGAGGTGCTGGCGATGCCTGAGGTTCTGGAATGCCACCACGTTACGGGCGAGTTCGATTACCTTCTGAAGGTGATCGTTCCCAACCGACGCGCGCTGGAAGCGTTTCTGATGGACCGGTTGACCGCGCTTCCTCAGCTTGACAAGGTGCAGACGAACCTGGTGCTCCGTGAGGTCAAGAACGAGACAGCCATTCCGCTGAATGTGTAGCGCAGGCTGCCCCTGGTGGTCCCAGGTCCCCGGCGCCGGTTTGTTGCGCAGGCGGAGCAAAGGCTGGGCCACGAAATTGCGACCGAGACGTCCGTTTGAACCCCGTACCAACAGGGGAGGGAGTCTGCATGCTGGATTCCGGCCTCCTGGCTGGTTGACGGGGACGTAATACGCCCGGGGCTTCGTAGTGTCGTCTTTTTGAAGTGGGGCCGGGTGCTGGCCGGGCAATGAACCGGCCAGTCCTGAAAACGTACAAATCCTTCGGCTGGCCCAATGGCTGGCGATGGTGAGCATCACCATTCCGACCTTCATTCTTGGGCTGTCGTGATTGCACGATACCGTCCGCCCAGAAGCTGTCTTCGCGATGCGGCAGTTTGGGCTGGTGATTGACCGGCTCGGGCTCTGCGTCCCGTCGGCTGTCGGAGGCGAGCCGCGGCTTTGAAAGGAGCGGCTCGCCGTCAAGAACCGATACCCCGGCGGCGACGGCGTCAGTGTTTGTCGCTCGTCGCCAGCGGGTCGCTCGGCCGGGCAGAAGCCGGATCACCGGAGCCGCCAGGGGCGGGGATATGTATGTGCACGATGCCTGCCTTCCGCCGTCGGGTACCACGCCGAAACTCTCACCGATGAAGGGCGAGCCCCGCAGGCTCGCCCTTTCGACGTGGAGCATGTCGAAGTCTGCCAGTCAGGCATCTGTCTGCGCTTCGAGGTGCGTTCGATCGGGGGACGAGAGGGCTGCTCAGCGCGGCCCAGCGACCCGGGATAGCAGATGGCTCGTCCCTCCTCTCGACTTTTGAGCGGCCCTGCTCCTCTGCCAGTGCGGCTTGTCCCCCTATTCCGCCCATGTATAATACCACCTATCAGGCTGCGCTGGTTGTGTCAAGAAGTTCGTTGCGGACAACGGTGCCGGCTTCGAGGCGGCGAGTCCCCACCCGGGCCTGGTATGTCGACGATGCGCGAGCGCGCGGTGCAGATTGATGCAGTGCTGTCCGTGGATATGGCCTCGGGTCGGGGCACTCGGATTCGTGTTGATCTTCCTCGCAAAGGGCCCGGTGTGGCTCATCCGGCCGCCCGGCCCGTCTCTCGGGAGAGGTGTGAGCGATGTCTGCGATTCGTCTCCTCATCGTTGATGATCACGTGGTGGTTCGCCGCGGGCTCCAGACCTTCTTCGGCACCGAGCCGGGGCTCGAGGTGGTGGGCGAGGCCGGCAACGGGCGCGAGGCGGTGGTCCAAGCCGAGCGCTTGCATCCCGATGTCGTGCTGATGGATCTGGTCATGCCCGAGATGGATGGCATTGCGGCCACAGCCGAGATTAAAAAACGGGTACCTGAGGTCGAGATCATCGCCCTCACGAGCTTCATTGAAGATGAGAAGGTATTTGCGGCCCTCAAGGCGGGCGCCACCGGCTACCTGCTCAAGGATGCCGACCCGGATGACGTCGTCCGGGCGATCGAAGCGGCCCACGCCGGCGAGGTGCAACTCGATCCGCGCGTGGCGAAACGGCTTATGCAAGAGTTCACGACGCCCCCGGTGCCCGCACCTGAGGATCCGGATGCGCTGACCGATCGCGAGATTGAGGTGCTGCGCCTGATCGCGCAGGGCCTAAGCAACAAAGAGATTGGCGATCGCCTGGTGGTGAGCCCCGCAACCGCCAAGACCCACGTCTCCAACATCCTCAGCAAGATTGGCCTGGCGAGCCGGACTCAGGCTGCCATCTACGCCCTTCGTGAGGGTTTTATTACGCTTGAGGAAGCCTGGCAAGGCAACGTCTGAGCCACCAGCAGTTGCCGCCAGCTCCCAGGCCATTGGCCGCAGCCGGCAGGCGAACCATTCGCGTCAGACTCCCCTAAAAGTTGTAGATGTTTTCACTCCAACGGCCGATTTGCTGGATCGGCCGTTGTGTAATTCTGGGCGCCACATTCGGACGATTCCTCGCAGCATGCGGTGTGCTAGACTCATTGACGAGGCTAGCAGAGAGACGATGAGACCCATTCGACTGTTGTTGATAGAAGATTTGGTGCGAGTGCGGACGGCCCTGCGGACGCTTTTGCAGCAAGAACCCGAATTCGAAGTTGTCGGGGAGGCCGGCGATGGTGAGACGGCCCTGGCACTGGCCCGTGGGGGCTGCCCCGATCTGATCTTGATGGATTTGGCCCTCCCCGGAATTGGCGGGCTGGAGATCATTCGCATCTTGCGCGAGGAGGGCTGTGACGCCCGAATCGTCGTGCTGACCATTCACGGCGAGATGCGCGCTCAGGCCGAAAATGCTGGAGCAGACCTCTTTCTCGAGAAGGGTGTGAGCCCTGAGGCGCTTCTGGAGGCCCTCCGTACGATCTCGCCCGGCAACTGTTCGCAGGGCTCGCTTCCCGGCTGAAGGCTGCCCGTACCCTCTCCTGACGGATCCCCCCTTTCAGGCTCACCGTTCGCCTGTTCACGGACCGCGAGCCTGATTGTTGGTTCCACCGATTCTCTGGACCCTTTCTGTTGTCATTGGGCCTGCTTCCTGTGTGCCTGCCCGTCGGAGCGCCCCCGTCGTTGACAGATGTGTCGGTCCGGCTGGCGTACGAAAGCGAAGGCGTTGACTGGCAGAGTGAGATCTGTAGAATGGGACCTGCTGGGCTACGCCGGTTCCTCCTGATGACGTGGCCTCGCCTTGAAACCCGGCTGTCCACGTTTGATAGCCGGAACCTCGATACAACACCTCTCAACTCCCAGACCTTACCCGGGACGCGGCACAAGCCAGACGGGACCGCGGACCACTGACCGCCGGTCGCAGCCCGTATGCCTCCGGCGAGCGGAGCCTGCGATCTGGCGGCAGGTCCATGATCCGCGGACGTAGCGGCTCCAGGATAGGGAGTGGCCCGATGGAGCCCGCTCTCGAACCCCGGCAGCCACTCCGGCTCGGCGGGTGAGTGCGATGTGGTCCCCAATGGCGGGCGCCGGGTTGTTTTCGTTGCGGATGAGGTGGGAGGAGTCGCACTCGCAACCGAAGCAGCAACCCAAACGGTCGCCGACGGCGGCGACGATAAGAATTGCGGGATGGGTGCAAGGGCGAGCCCGTGGCATTGCTCCCGGGGGTCCGAGAGGTTCCCTGGGAGCGCCTGTCTCGCGCACGCCCCGCCGGTCTCGCCGTGAGGGAGCCCCTTGGAATGGATGATGGGTTCACATTTCTGGAAACGTGGCGCGTACGCGCC
>DOUV01001059.1:13626-15907 GCA_003520455.1 Chloroflexota bacterium
CTTTTCCAGAAAGTGAGATACGCCATCTTGGGTTGACGCGCCGGAGGGAGGGCGCCCTGAAGGCGCGCCTGGAAGCGTGCGGCAGATGAGTTGGACGGGTGCGGGAGTGAGGTGCGAGAACAACCGGAGGTCGGTGCGTTCTTTCTTAGTAGCGATGGTCGTCGGGGCCGATCGTCAGGACGTGGGGGCACCAGGCCGGGTGTCCCGTGCCACTGCCGGGAGGGGCACATCCTGGGGGACGGCCGGTAGGAGGAAGCCGGGGCTGGCCCGCGAAGGAGACGCCATGTTTGAACTCTTCGATATCAAAATCAAGCTTCCGCCCGCTCTTGCCTGGCTGGGCGGCACCCCGCTGACGTCCGCGCTCCTGACGATTGGCGCCTGGCTGCTCCTCGGAATCCTCGGGTACCTCCTGCTCTTCGAGGTCGTCCATCGCTTTGCCCGCCGCACGCAGACCGAGGTGGATGATGTCATCCTGCGGGCGTCGCGCAATCCGCTCCTGGCACTGGCGGCGCTCTTCGGCGTGCGCGACGCGCTCGATGTCATCGCCGGCCGCGAGGGATCCCTCGGGCAGGTGGAGACGATTCTGGAGTCGATCGCAGTTCTGGTGATCGCCTATTGGGTCTGGCTCGTCTTCCGTCAGGTTGTGATCTACTACGGTGAGGAGTATGCCGAGCGCAGCGAGACGAGTGTCGACGATATTTTGCTCCCGATCGTCAACCAAGCCGCACCACTGCTCATTTTTGGGTTCGCCGCGACGATCGTAGCCCGCAAATTTGGGTTCGAGCCGGCGACGCTTTTGGTTGCTATCGGCGGGGCCGCCTTTATCGCCGCCTTCGCGCTTCAAGACTCGCTGTCGAATATTTTTAGTGGCATCTCCCTGCTCGTCGATACGCCCTTCCGCTATGGTGACCTCGTCATCATTGACGAGAAGGTCTACGTGATCCAAAAGATCGGCTTGCGGGTGACCCAGCTCTACAATGCCGATGAGCACATGGTCATTCTGATGCCCAACAACCAGATGGCCAACGAGCGACTGATCAACATTACCCGTCCCACTCCTGCCTTGATGACGCCGATCCATGTAGCCGTCGCTCGCGATAACGACCCCCGCGCGGTGATGGCGCTGTTACGGGAGGTCGCGAACGCCCATCCCAATGTTCTTGGCGATCTGAGAACCAAGCTGGGCGCGATCGATCGGGCGGCGCTTCGTCTGGCGGACCAGGGGCGCTGGGACGAGGCCGCGCTCGCGGTGAAAGAGCACAAACGTTTGGAGCTCGAGCATCAGGTCAATGATGAGCTGGAGGCGCTGGCCGCTCAACTCGATAACCTGGCGATCAGAATCGAGGAGCGCGAGCAGGGTGGACTCGACGCTCGCGAGCGGGAGGAGGTGCAAGAATATTTGGAGGAGACCCGCAAGCTGATTCAAACGCTCAAGCAGACACTCACCGAGTGGCTCCTGCTGATGCGCTTCACGCTGGTAGAAACAGTCGACACGCCCCAAAGAGTCGAGGCGCTGCGGCAACTCGTCGAGCACTACTCCACGGAGGTGCGACGGGCGTGCGCGGGCGGGGAGATCGTGCTCCTGGGAGATTTGCTCGTCCAGCGCAAGGAGAGTCTCGCGCTGCGCCGCCAGACCGATACACTACTCAACCGGCACGGGTTTCGCAGCCTGGATAGTGGTCTGCACGACCTGGATCAGCTCGATGAGTTTGGCGAGTTCATCCGGCTCTGGAACAAGAAGGTGCAGCGGTTGGAACAGGGCTGCGAGGCACTCTGCACGGCCCTCGACCGTGGCGAGGAGCGCCGCCTGGACGACGCCGTGCGCGCGCTTCGGGATTGGGCCTACAGCGGGCTCAAAGAGACGACCCCGGAGTGGAAGTACCCGGACGTCGTCTTCGAGGACCTGGGCCCGGGAGGCTTTCATTTCACCCTGGAGGTCTTTGTTGACGACATCCGCCTTGAACACTTCGAGCGCCAGGAGCGCGTCGTCACCGAGTTGCGGCGCGACATCGTGGAAGCCTTCCGAGCGGCCGGTATCAGCTTCGCAACGCCGCGCCAGGAGGTCACCCTCTCGCCTCGCAGCCGGGTCGAGGTTCGGGAGGCCAGGGAGTGAGGGGCCGGGAAGGATCGAAGCCTTCGGGCGTGAAGTGTGAAACGTGGAGGTTCTTCTCGCGTTTCACACTTCACGGGCGTTAGCCGGCGCGGATGAGGCGGGTTCGCTCGCGCCGCCGCCGAAGGGCGCCCGGTGGGTCGCCGAGGACAGTGCTGATGGGGTCCCAGC
>DOUV01000957.1 GCA_003520455.1 Chloroflexota bacterium
AGTCGCTATACGCGAGCGCGGGCCTACGTGAGCAGTACCCCCTACAATGTCTCGAGCGTCCGGGCGCGGCTGCGGGCTTACCGCGGCGGGGTCGAGTTGGCCGGCTCGCCCCGCGGCGCCAACAACATCATCACGGTCCGCACCGACGGCGGCAACCGGGTCAACCTCAACGACAGCTTCTGGTTCTACGTACCGCCGGACTGGCGCTCGGGCACCGTCACCTTCCGCGTTGAGGTCAACTACGACAACGCCGTGCCGGAGAGCAACATCGGCAACAACTCGCTGAGCCGCACGGTCACCTTCCGGGAGAGCCAGGAACTCAACCTGGTGATGGTGCCGCTCCACCTGCACAACCACGGCAACCGCAACAACCCCACCCTCAGCTACTACGCGACCAATTCGGCCTTCACGTCGCTGCTCTGGAACATCCTGCGCTTCCACCCCATCTCGCGCATCAACTGGTGGTACTACGAGTCGGCCGAATACCCCAGCTTCCACGGTTGGCCGTTCTACAACGAGTGGGACGTCTCGACCTCCGGCGGCAAGTCGGCAATCCTGAGCGCCATCGAGTGGAAAAACTTCTGGACCTGGGACTGGGTGAGCCGGCTGCACTGGATGGGCATGGTTCACCCGTCGTTGGACACCGACGGCGGGCTCGGGCTGGGCAACCGCCCGGGGTGGAATTCGTGGGCCAAGATGATCAATAGCCACGATGGCTGGCCCGATTGGTACATCACCGGCGGCAACTCGATGTCCCACGAACTGGGCCATAACAAGGGGCTCCAGCACGTCAACTGCAGCGGCAACGAGTCCAGCGGCGGCTCGACCGATCCCAACTACCCCTGGCCCTACCCGAACTGCCGGCTCTCCGCGGTGGACACGAGTGGCTACTACGGTTTCGACGTTCACTACCAGATCTGGGGCCTCGCGTCGCCGACGGTACTCAGCAACGATCCGGCCGCCTCGTCGCCGAACCAGGCCTTCCCGCTGATGGGCTACCGCCGGCCGCGCTGGATCTCGCCCTACGAGTACTGCAAGCTCCTGGTGCAGTACGGGATTAGCTGCGGGCTCTTCACCCAGTTCGAGACGGCGCAACAGCGGCTGGAGGAGGCGGTGACCTCGAACCCGCTGGCCTTCGCCGATCCCGGCGAGCTGCGCGCCCTGCAACAGGCGACCGAGTATATCGCCGCCGGTGGGCTCATCAGTATCACGGCCGGGACGGCCGAGTTCAACGGCGTCTACCAGATCGACAACCCCGCCCCCGATGCCAGGCAGGAAGCCGCGGAGAAGCTCGGCTACCGCCGCGTCTTCGGCCTGCAGGTCGAGCAGCCCTTCACCCTCGTCCAGGTGAACGCCTCCGGACAGGTGCTCGACTCGCGCGAGATCTACCTGGTCAACGACGACGGCGAGGGCGACGTACAGCACTTCCTCGAGCTGCTGCCCCTCGCGCCAGGGACGACCCGCGTCCAGATTCGCCAGGGCGACAAGGTGCTGGCCGAGCGCGCCGCCAGCCCCAATCCCCCCACGGTCCAACTGCTCGCCCCCAACGGCGGCGAGCAGCTCGGCCCCGGCGCAACCGTGCGCTGGTCGGCCTCAGACCCCGACGGCGGCGATCTGACCTTCAACGTCCTCTACAGCGCCGACAACGGCCAGAGCTGGCGGCTGATCGGCATGGATCTGACCGGCGACAGCTTCGAGATCCCCTCGCTGACCGACCTGCCCGGCAGCAGCCAGGGTCGGATGCGCGTCGTCGCCAGCGACGGCTTCCACACAGCCCAGGACGACTCCGACGGGACGTTCAGCGTGCCGGGCTCCCCGCCGCTCGCGGTCATCCTCGAGCCCGCGACGGGCACGTCGGCGGAACCCGGCAGCCTGGTCGTGCTGCAGGGCATGGCCACAGACGTGGAAGACGGTCCCCTCAGTGGTACCAGGCTGAGCTGGCGCTCCGACCGCGACGGTGACCTGGGCACGGGCGAGGAATTGGCCGTCGAAAGCCTGTCTCAGGGGACCCACCAGATTACCCTGACGGCGACCGACAGCGACGGGCAGAGTGGCAGCGCGACGGTTACGATCTACGTGGGCACGCCGCCAACGCGCCTCTATCTCCCGATCCTGGCCAGGCCCTAGCGCGCCGGTCAAGTCATCCCGCAGGGGGTGGGAGAGAAGAGTTCCGAAGTCTGGTTCACAGCTGGTACCTGCCTCGATCACCGCTGTCGGAGCGCGCTTTCAGCAAGCACGATCCCTACCAGACTTTGGAAGTCTGACGCCTTGACCGGCGCTCCAGGTGATACTCACGGGCCGCATGAGAACAGCATCGCCCTGAGCGATGAATAGACTGCCTGTATGGTGGGCGGCAAGATTCAGCAGGGCCGCGGTCGCGGCGCGCTCGGCCGGCGCCACCACACAGCAACACAGTGCCACGACCGGCAACGTGCATAAGACGGCGTGCAAGCCTTGTTCAAACTCGTGGAGGCCCGCAAAGTTGTCGTCCCAGTCATTCACGAGATGCGAGCCGGCCCCCCAAAAGACGTGCTGGCCGCAGGCACGCGCCCGCTCTACCCATGCGGCATACACGCCTTCCGGTCCACGGCTTCGGTACAGCCCCCGGAAATCCTCGACCACCAGTTGCCCGGCCTCCTCCAAGGAGGCCACCGCCAGGCCCAAGGCGGTGAAACGCTGGCGAACGTCGTCTGGATGTTGCCACCAGCACCCCTTGTACAACTTCCGGCCCTGGCGTAATCCAACTTCGAAAAAACCCGCCTCCATCTCGTAGACGGCGTCCGGATCGGTCAGCATCACCAGGATGTGCTCGGGCGCCTTCAGGGGGCCGGTGAAGATCTTGTCCAGCGGCGCAATCCGCTCGCCAGTACGCCGGGTGCTCACGAAAACCTCCAGGTCCTCACGGCTGATGCGCCACTCTTTGCCGAGTTTAATTCCCGTCATCGTCCCGTCGCGGCACCAACGATAGACGGTATTTGGTGCCACCCGGAGGTAGTCAGCCACTTCTTCTACGGTCAACAAAATTTGCTCAGCCAAACCAATGCCTCCCAAACTGTCAGAAGGAGATATCGCGCTCCTTGCTATTATACGGATGCGAGAAGGAAAGTCACATGATCGCTCACGCAGAGTTGCCCAAAAGTGGGGCGCACCTGGACCATTGAACCGCCCTATCGCTCACCCGCGTGCTCCAACCCGAGCGGATGACTGCCGGTGCGAATCAGGCGAGGGTGGAACGCGAAAAGACGAAAGAGCAGGCGCGGGCGTCACGTTGCTCGAACCAGGGATCACCCGGATGAGATTCCAATTTCAGCCGATTTCCCCCTTGACAAGTGGTCCGTTTATCCTATAGTATGAGCTTCAGCCACCACTGCCGATGTTTTCTGTATAGTATCATACAGTATTCTATAATAGGTATCAGTATATAATACTACTGCTTTTCCAACAACTTACACGATTGAGGGCCGGGGAAGTCCGGTGCAAATCCGGCGCTGTCCCGCAACTGTGAGGGGCCGTGCAGCCCGTCGAGCCAGGAACTCACCTTCAATCGTGGCGAGCTTGCGAACCTTCGAGGTAAAGGGAGCAGGTTGCTGATGGCACATTCTCAGCACCTGCTTCTTTTTGTGTCAATGAAGTTCTTTCCAGAGGAGGTGTGAGTTATGCCCACTATTCGCATCCCGGTCCCTCTCCGCCAGTACACGGACGGACAGGGAGAAGTGAAAGTCGCAGGGGCGACCGCGGGCGCGGCACTTGAGGACCTCACCACGCAGTACCCCGACTTGCGCGGGTATCTGTACGACGACCAGGATGACTTCGTTACCACCGCCTACGAGTCGATAAACGTCTTGCTGAATGCTGCCGACCTACGCGAACTGCAGGGACTGGACACTCCCCTCAACAACACCGACCGCCTGATGATCTTGCGAACGTGGCCGGCGACCATCAGTGGCGGCCAGCAGTGGAACCAGCCGGTCGGTGCGGCCCTACCGGAGTAGCCGACGGCCATGGCCCGGTATCAGATTCTTTCCTGGCACGGGATTCCCACGGGTGTCAAGGCGAAAGATAGCGACGGCGAGGCTCGCGAGAATCTGCCGCGCCGCTTCCAGGTTGCGGTAGATGCAGTCGCCACTGCGACCGGCCGAACCGGCACCAAAGAGTACCTGGCCGGCTGGCAGTGGAGCGACCCGCTCGAACGCCCGGGCACTGCTCGCGAGGTCGCCCAGGCCGTTGCGACCGAGCTCGCCGAGAGCTATCTCCCGTCGCGAGTGAAGGCTCTGTGTCGCGACCTTGAGGCTCGCTTGACCGGCCAGTGAGATCTCTATGGGAGGTTCGCCCATGTCGTGAACTACGATATCCACCTGCCCGTACGGCCTATCGATCCACAATCTATTGATACGGAAACGCGCTTATTGGGATCGTGTGGAGGGAGCGAGCGAGGACAGTGCCCTCGCCCGCCCAACGCACCGTATTCCAGTTTGGGCGAACGGAGATACGCCAGTGACTCAAGCAATGAACGAAACATACGCCAGGCTGGCCGACGCCATCGAATGGGGCGATGAGGACGAGGCCAAAGTGTACGTGCAGCGAGCCCTCGACGAGGGCTACGATCCGGCTGAGATCGTCAAGGAGGCGATGTCCGAGGGTGTCAAGCGCGCCGGCGACCGGTTCAATGCCGGCGAATTCTTTTTGCCTGAGTTGATGCTGACCGGTGAAGCCATGAAGGCTGGGCTCTCCATCGTGATGCCTATCATTCTGGCGCAGATGGAGGGACAGGAGGAGGAATCGAAAGTCAAAATTATGATGGGGACGGTCGAGGGCGACGTGCACGACATCGGCAAGAACATCTGCCTGGCGATGCTCCAGGCCCAGGGATTCGACGTGATTGACCTTGGAGTGGACAACGACGAGGATTGGATCGTCGAGCAAGTGAAAAAAGAACAGCCGGACATTCTCGGCCTGGGGTCGTACATGACTACGACGATGATACACATCCCGCCGACCTTTGAGCGGCTCCACCGGGAAGGGCTGACAGACAATATGAAATTGCTGGCGGGCGGCGTCGCGGTCAATCGGCGATGGGCGATGGAAGTGGCCAAGGCGGATGGATACGCCGACGACGCCTGGGGCATGATCGATCTCGTAAATGAGATCTTGGATCTGACGGAACCGAGTGAGGAACGAGAAGACATCGGCTACGGTCGGGGCGAAAAGGTAAAGATCCGCTAAACCGGCACGCGCCCGAACCTTATCAGGCGGGAGATCCCGCTTCAACACAAAGGAGAGGACCGATGGCTCGACCAGAAGTCACCGCACTTCCCTACTGGCCCCGCGAGCAAGTTCGTGAACATGCCGAGTGGGCGGACCCACTGCGCAACTTCCCATCGCCGGATGAGCAGGGTCGAATGATGATGGAGATGGTTCAAGGGACGCTGAAGAAGCGTGACCGCGGCGAGGCGCTCAATCGGATGGAGCGGACCCTCATGGTGGGGTCAAACAACCATGCCGATCGCATTCCCACCTACTCCTTCTTCACGGACGGCCCCGCTAATTACTACGGATATACCTGCCGCCAGGTAGAGCAGGACCCGGAGCTCCACGCCGAGGTTGTTGAACGTTGGACGGACGAGTTCGGCTTCGAAGCGCTCGGGGAAGGCATTGACACGATGAACAGCGAGATCGAGGCCATGGGGTTGATTCGGATGAAGTTCCCCGACAATGCGCCGGCCGATGTCAAAATCCGCCTGATGGATGACATGAATGACGAGGAGGCGCTTGGCTTTTGGGAGGAAGCGGCCGAGAAATTCAACCCACTCACCGATGGCCGGCTGCCACGCCGGATCGATCTGTACGGCCACCTGGTCGAGCGACTGACCAGGCAACGTGGCTGGCCGGTGATGGCGGCTCCATCGGCGACATTTGCCCAGACGATCAACGCCATCGGTTTCAAGCGCGCCTTCAACTGGATGCGCCGCAAACCGGAGAACTTCCACCGCGCCATCAGTGCTCAAAACAGAGCGAACATCAAGTGGTTCAAGGCGCTAAAGTCGTTGGGTATTACCTTCTTTATCAGCATCGACGCCTGGAACGCCGTCCCCAATTTCAGACCCCAACACCTCTATGAGTTCGAGAAACCGTATGTGAAGGAGTTGATCGCCGCGGTTGCGCCCACGCCGGTGATCTACTTCTACTGGGGCTTGCGCCTGGCTGGCGAGCCAGGCGAAAACGGCCGTGGTGGCTGGGTCGAATTCCTGGAACGAAGCGCGGCCACCGGCACGTTTGTTGTCACCAACCTCGCGCCCGATTATTACACCCCGCCCGCCGACGATCTCAAGTTGTTCCGCGAGACGGCCAACCGGCTGGGCGTGAGTTACATTGTCGGCGTGAAGGACGAGGTGATGCTCTCCGGAACGCCGAAAGAGATACGCGCCGAGGTGAAAAGCGTCGTCAAGCAACTCTACCCCTGCAACGGCGGCTGTGTTATCGTGCCGAACATGATCCCGATGGGGACGCCCGCCGAAAACATCCACGCCTGGGTCCAGGCACTGAAGGATTACGGGACCTATCCCATTGACTGGGAGCGGTTGAATTCGGACGACTGAGGGGGTCCTGATGTTTGTGTTCGAGGCCGAGCAGAAAGCCTACAACATCGGCGGGGTGGTGTTTGGGGGACAGCCGGGCGAGTATCCAACCGTCCTGGCGGCGAGTATCTTCTACCTGGGCGACCGGCTCGTCAAGGATGAGCTTGCCGGCGAGTTCGACCACGAGGGGGCCTACGCGGCGGTCGAGAAGATGCGCGCGATCTGCAAGAAAGCCGCCGTGCCGCTCGTGATCGACATGATCGGCGCCAGTGCCACGCTGATGGAGCGGTACGTCGAGTGGATTGAACCGACCGGACTGCCCTTTTTTGTGGATGGGACCACGCCGGACGTGCGCCTGGCGGGCGCCCGCAAAGTCGTCGAGTTGGGACTCCATGATCGATGTGTCTACAACTCGATTGGTCCGGAGACGCGTGAGCGCGAAATCGCTGCGCTGAAAGAGCTGGGCCTCAAGAGCTGCATTGCCATGACGCACAACGCCCGCAAGCCAACCTTCCAGGGGAAGTTCGATATCGCCGAGCAGGTTCTCGAAACGGCCTACCAGGCGGGCTTCACCCAGTTCATCTTCGACACCGCCGTGCTCGACCTGGTTGAGCCGGGCCCGTGCAGCAAGACGATCTGGATGCTCAAGAACACGTACGGCTATCCGGCCGGCTGCTCCCCCACCCACATCGTCAGGGATCGTTGGACCCACGGCCCAGCCCGCTTCGGCCAACTGGGCTATACCGCCGCCAAGGTCAGCCTGGCGACCAGCATCATGATGATGGGGGCTGACTACTTCATGTATGGCATCAAGCAACTGGAGATTGTACCGGCGATGGCCATGGTGGATGCCATCATTGCGTATACTGCCCGCCAGCAACGAATCAGACCGAAATTGAGCGAGACGCCCCTGACGGCCCTGCTCCGAAGCGATGATCCCGTGCCGGGGATACAGCGAGCCGGGTCATCTTGAGGGGGTCGCATGACGCAGGTCAACCAAGAGCCTGAAACAAGCGGTGAGAACAGGCGGGTGCCCAAGACCGTCTTCATCGCCTGTGCAGCCCTGGGACGCGACGTCAAAGCAATCATCAGGAAGCACGGCTGGAACGCCGACTTCCAGGCGATTGATGCCAGGCTGCACCTGCGGCCGGATAAGATCGGGCCGGCGGTGGAGGCGCGGCTGCAGAAAGCCGAGGAGCAGTACGAGCGACGGGTGGTCGTCTACGGTCATTGCGGGGCGATGGATCTCGATGCCATTCTGGGGCGCCACGGTGCCGTGAGGCCGCTGGGTCCGCACTGTTACGAGATGTACGGGGGCGAGGACTTCGCGCGGGCGCTGAAAGAAGAGCCGGGCACTTTCATCCTGACCGACTACCTGATCCATGCCTGGGACATGTTCGTGGTCAAGGGCCTGAAAATCGACCAGCATCCCAAGTTGAAGCCGTTGCTCTTTCACCACTACAAGCGCCTGATCTACTACAGCCAGGAGGAGGACGAGCGACTGATTGCCAAGGCGCACGAGATTGCGGCGTGGCTTGAGCTGCCCCTGACCGTAAAACAGGTCGGATACGGCGACCTGGAGCGTCGGCTCGTTGCTATTATGGAGGAGCGCGAGCAGCCGACTGCGGGTATGACCTACGACGGCTATAGCAGCATGGCCTACCCTACCGCTGCGGGGCCGGATAGCGGGAATGAGTGACCGGTGGATCAGGTAGACCTCAAAATGAGGTTGGATACACCACAAGCATCACCGCCGCCGGAACGCAAGACGGTAAGCGTCACCTTCCAGCCGGCGGGGGTGACGTACGAAGTCCCCTACAAGGAGACTTTGTTCGAAGTGGCGGTCGCGGCGGGGGTCGAGGTCGATACGATCTGTGGGGGGAACGGGTCGTGCGGCAAATGCAAGGTGCGCTTTGAAACCGATCCGGTGGCCCCCAAGCCGATCGATTACGTGCATCTGAGCGGCGGGGAGATTCAAGAGGGCTACCGGTTGTCCTGCCAGGTTGAAGCCTGCCAGAACATGGTCGTCTCTGTTCCGCCGGCGGATAGCCGGGTCAACGTCCAGTTTCTCCACCAGGGCGTGCAGCGCGAGGTGCCGCTCCAGCCCAACATCCTGAAGATTTACATCCCATACACCCACCCTCGCCAGCGCAACGGAGTCGCCGATTGGGATTTTGTCGGCCGGACGTTACCGCGCTGGTTTCAGCGCGTGCGCCTCCCACTGTACTGGCTGCGTCAGCTCCCGGCGTTTATTCGCTGTAAAGAGGGGATGACCGTCGTCGTGGCCGGACGGGAGCAGGTGATTCGCCTGGAAGTGGGCGATACGACGGCTCACCACTACGGCGTTGCCATCGACATCGGCTCCACCTCCGTCGTCGGCTTTCTTCTCGATCTGAACACCGGGCAGGAAGTCGCCGTCACATCCGACCTCAACAAACAGACGGCGTACGGCGACGACATCATCGCTCGCCTGAGCCGGGCGCAACGCAATCCGGAGGGTCTGCAACGGATGCACGAGCTGATCATTGACCAGCTCAATGCCATCGTGCAACGGCTCGTCGACGAGGCCGGCATCGAGACCCAGTACATTACAGAGGCCACCATCGTCGGCAATATGACCATGCACCATTTCCTGCTGCGACTCGATTCAACCTACCTCGGGCTGTCGCCGTACGCGCCGGTCATTCGCGACAGTGTCGTGGTCAGCGCGCAGGAACTGGGCCTGACGGTCCTCGAGCGGGACGTGCCTCTCTACGTATTGCCCAACATTGCCGGTTTCGTCGGGTCCGACACGGTCGGCGTGATGCTGGCCAGCGGGATGCATCAATCCGAGGCTGTGATGCTCGCGGTCGATGTTGGAACGAACGGCGAGGTGGCGCTCGGCTCTAAGGCTCGTCTGATTGCGTGCTCGGCGCCCGCCGGACCGGCGTTCGAGGGGGCGCGCATCAAACAGGGCATGCGCGCGGCCACCGGGGCAATCGATCATGTTCTCTTCGATGGGGGTGATGTCCGCTTCACGGTCATTGGCACCGTCCCCCCGAAGGGTATCTGTGGCTCAGCGCTCGTCGATATCACCGCCGGTCTCTTGGAGGCAGGCCTGGTGGATTTCAGCGGGAAGCTTCTGCTGCACGATGAACTGCCATCTTCGGTTCCCCCCATACTGCGGAAGCGAATCGTTGAGACAGAAGATCGCCGCGACAACTACTTCATTCTCGCTCGGGCGGAGGAAACGGGTGCGGAGAAGGACATCATCTTCACACAGCAAGATATTCGTGAATTCCAGCTCGCCAAGGGCGCAATCCGGGCCGGCGAGATGGTCCTCCAGCAACACATGGGAGTCGATGATGACGACCTCGACGAAGTAGTGCTGGCCGGCGCCTTCGGCACGTACATCGACCTGACAAATGCCCGGCGGGTCAATCTCGTGCCGGAGGTTCCGATCGAGCGCCTGCGGGCGATCGGCAACGCGGCTGGGGTTGGCGCCAAGCTCGCGTTGCTCTCCATCAGAGAGCGCATGGCGGCCGAAAGGATTGGGCGCCACACCGAACACATTCAACTCAGTGGTCTGAGCGATTTCCAGAGGGCGTTCGTCCACGCAATGCGATTCCCGATGTATCGCAGAACGAGCAGGAGTTAACCGCAATGGATTCGTTTGAACGGGTGTATGCCGCATTAACAGGTCGCCCGGTGGACCGGCCGCCGGTGTTTCCCCAAATCGGCGACCATGCCGGCATCATTGCCGGACTCCCCTATAACGTCATGTACGAAGATGCCGAGCGAGCCGCCCAGGCGCATCTCGATGCCCAGCAGCTCTACGGCTATGACTTCGTTGCGATTCAGGTCGAGCCAAGTTGGCCGGTAGCGGAGGCCTGTGGCGCAGGGGTGACTTATCCACCGAACAAGTATCCGTGGATCACGGATTATCTCATCAAGACGGAGGAGGATCTGGAAAAGCTCCGCGTGCCCGATTTCATGGCGACCAGGAGCACGCGGGTGATGATCGAAGGAACACGACTGTTGGCCGAACGGGCCCCGGTGCCGACTGCCGCTTTCATGACCGGTCCGATGACCTTCAGCCTCCAACTCATGCCCTATGCCAGCGTGATCAAGCGTGTTCTCAAGAATCCGGCGTTCGTGCACCGGTTGGTCGGGAAGGCAACGGAGGTGATTCAAGCGTACGCTGAGGCGTTAAAAGCGGCAGGAGCGACGATCTTTGTGATCTGCGAGCATGATGTGCAGATGATGTCGCCCAAACACATCAAGGAGTTCAGTCTGGACTACCTGCCGGCGCTCTTGTCAATCTACGACTACACCATCTTGCACGTCTGTGGGGACGTCACCCCGCACCTGGCAGCAAACGCCAGCCACCTCAAAAACCTGGACGGGCTCAACACGATCAACGTTGGACCCAAAGTTGACATCGCCGCCACACAGAAACTGCTCGACGGCAGGATCGGGGTGGCGGGGAACATCGATCACATTGAATTACTCCCGCTCGGTGCGCCAGGCGACATCGAAGCCACGGTGTGGGCCGCGATCGAGGCGAGCGGCGGTGATCCGCGCTTCATGATCGCCCCCGGCTGCGAGATTACCTCCGATACGCCCGTCGAGAACGTCAAAGCGTTCGTCCGTGCGGCCGCGACCTACACTATGCGGTCCCGGTCACCATCTGTGTGAACATCGCACCCCCGGCGACGTCTTGACCGGTGTTCGAGCGCTGGCTACCCGGCATCCAGCGTCATCGGCTCGGCAAAAAAGTCCTCGGCCCACCGAAACTGGACCCCGGCGTCCTCGGCGGCCGCCTGGTCCTCCGGCCGGTCGCCGACGTAGACCACGCCTGTGGCAGTGGCCTGGGGGAAGCGGGCCATCAGCTCCCGAATCATGTGGCCGCTGGGCTTGCGGCAGATGATCCGCGGCTTGCCGCGATATTCCTTGAGCCGGCCACGCTCGTGCCCGTAGCAGGCCTCGTAAGGTGTATCCTCCGGCAGCCCCAACGCCAGAAGCGCGGCGGCAATCTTCGCCTCTACCTGAACCTCGGTGACATGGCCGAAGGCGACCCCAGCCTGGTTGGTCGCGATTCCGATGGTGTGCCCTTCTTGGAGTAGCTCGGCCAGGCGTTCTCGGCGTCGTGGGAGGACGTGCCATTCGTCGTAGACCCGACCGGGGTTGCGCATATATGAGCTGATCAGCGTGTCGTCTAAGTCGAAGATGTAGAGCATCCGCCCTCTCTTTTACGCAGCATCTGGCAGGCAAGTGCGATCACCACAACTCCGTTTTGTTGGTTCATAGGCCGACTACAGAGTATCCCATCCGGATCAAAGAGGTAAAGCATCCTGATGATCCACCCGGATAGGAATAGCAACTTCGTTGGCGGTGGCGCAAATCTTGTGCCACCGCTCGCCCTGGCCGATCCGGCGGGCCTGTGGGATAGCAGAGTGGCGCGGCCGGCTGGACCGGAGTCACCCGGCGCCGTGAAGATCGCTCTGGAGGGGGCATCGAGATCGCTCGACAGCTTGAAAGCCAGGGCAGCCTCGTCGAAAGCGGCGAGGGCTGCCGGGCATTGAAAGTACGCTACTCGGCCCGGAGGGCCACTGCCCGCTCGGCCACGAGGTTGACGACGCCGTCCCGCCGCTCGACCAGGCCCTCGACGATCAGTAGCGGCACCGTGCGCAGCATTTGACCATAGCACGCGTAGACGTCGGGCCGGATGACGACGTTGATGAGCCCGACCTCATCTTCCAGGGTAAGAAAGTGAACCCCTTTCGCCGTCGGAGGGGCCTGGTGGACGACTGCCTTTCCCGCCACCCGGACCCGTTGCCCCCCGGCACAGCCCCTCAGCGCCTCGCTGTTCACAATCCCGCGCTCGTCAAGCCACGGCCGGTAAAGTGCCAGGATGTGATCGTCGGTGGCGAGGCCCAGGATTTCGTACTCCAGCAACAGCGCCTCGGCGCGCGAGAGGGGCGGAAGCGTCACGCCGTCGTCCGGGAAGACAAGGTCCAACTCTTCCTCGTGGTAGCGCAGTTTGCCCAACGCCCAAACGAGCTTCCGGCGCGGAATCTCCCAACTGTCCATCGCCCCGACCACGATCAGGTTCTCGACGATCCTCCGAGGGAGCTGTGTGCGCCGGCAGAAGTCTGCCAGCCCGGCGAAGGTGCGACCCTTCCTGGCTGCTTCCACTCGGGCCGCGCTCGCCTCTCCCAAACCGTCTACGTAGGTGAAACCCAGCCGGATGGCGCCCTGTCCCACCGTGCAGTTTGCCCGGCTGCAGTGGATATCCACGGGCAGAGTGCGCACTCCGTGTCGCCGGGCATCGCCGACGAGAACTGCCGGGCTCCAGAAGCCCATGGGTTGGTTATTGAGGAGCGCCGCGTAGAAAGCCGCTGCGTGATAGCGCTTCAACCAGGCTGACTGGTAGACCAACACGGCGAACGCGGCAGCGTGGCTTTTGGCGAAAGAGTACCCGCCGAAGGCTCTGAGCTGCTCGAAGACCGCCTCGGCGGCATCCTGGGAGGCGCCCCGGGCGACCGCGCCCTGGATGAAGGTCTCCCGAAACCGCTCGATCTCCTCCCCGGCCCGTTTGGCCCCGAGGGCGCGGCGGAGCTGCTCCCCCTGCCCCGGTGTGAACCCGGCCAGATCCCGGGCAACCTTCAGCACCTGCTCCTGAAAGAGGATCACCCCCAGCGTCTCGGCCAGGGCCGGTTTGAGCAGGGGGTGTAGGGAGGGCACGGGCTCCTCCCCCAGGCGGCGGCGCAGATAGGGGTGGACCATTTGCCCCTGGATCGGTCCGGGCCTGATCAGGGAGATGGCGACGATCAGGTCCTCGAAGCTGCAGGGCCGCAAGCGAGGAAGCACCTGGGCCTGCGCCCGCGACTCGACCTGGAAGACGCCGATGGTGTCGGCCCTGGCGATCAGGTCGTAGACTGCGGGGTCATCGAAGGTGAGGCGGGCCAGGTCGGGCCGCCGGCCGGTGATCTCCGCGACGAGGGCGAGCGTCTCGGCGATAGCCGAGAGCATCCGCAGCCCCAAAATGTCGATCTTGATCAGGCCGGCTTCTTCCAGTGCATCCTTGTCCCACTGGACGACGACTCGCCCCGGCATCGTCGCCGGCTCGGTCGGGACCCGTTCGGCCAGGGGCGGCCCCATGATCACCATCCCGCCATTGTGGATTCCCAGGTGGCGTGGCAGGCCGTCGATCTGATCGCAGAGATCGAGAACGGTGGGGGCCGGGTGGTGGGCGCCGGGGGCTGGGGCTAGCCCCCCACTCAGGGCTTTGCTCACGTCGCGGAGGGCGCTCCGGTCCTGGAAGGTGACCAGGGTGCAGGCCATGGCGGCGTGGTCGGCCCCGTAGCGGTGGTAGATGTACTGGATCACCTCCTCGCGGCGGTCGGCCTGGAAGTCGATGTCAATATCGGGGACGATCCGCCGCTCGTCGGAGAGGAAGCGCTCGAAAACCAGGTCGTGAGCCAGGGGGTCGATTGGGCTGATACCAAGAAGGTAAGCGACCAGGGAGTTGGCCGCCGAGCCACGCCCCTGGCAGAGGATGCCCCGGTCGCGGGCGAAGCGGACGAGATCCCAGACAATGAGGAAGTAGTTCGCCAGGCCGGCCCGTTCGATGACGCCCAACTCGTGGGTGAGCTGCTCGCGGACAGGGGACGGAGGATCGGGGTAGCGAGCCGCCAATGCCCTCTCGCAGAGGTGCCGGAGGGTGCCCGCCGCGGCCATCCCGGCCGGGGTGGGGAAACGGGGCAGATCCTGGAGCCCGTAGCGCACCTCGAAATCGCAGCGCTCGACGATGCGCCGGGTACTGGCGAGTGCCCCCGGGGTGCCGGCGAAGAGGGCTGCCATCTCCTCGGCTGACTTCAGGTAGTACTCCGAGTTGGGGCGGCGAAGGTGCGCGGACTCATCCAGGGTGGTCCTGTGGCGGATGCAGACCAGGACATCCTGGAGCCGGTAGCCTTCCCGGACCGCGTAGTGGACATTATTGGTCGCCACACACCCAACCTGCAGGTGGTGTGCCAGGGAGGCCAGATCGGCCACCAGGGCGTCGTCCCAGGGCAGGCGGTGGTGCTGGAGCTCGATCCAGAAGCGATCCGGCCCGAAGAGGGTGTGGTAGCGGCGAGCGGCGGCCAGCGCGGCATCCCGGTCCTTGCGCCGCAGGGCCACCGCCACCTCTCCCTTGCGGCAACCCGAGAGGGCCGTGAGTCCATCGGTGTGGCCGGCGAGCGCTTCCGGTGGCAAGGCGGCCCGTCCCTTGGGGGCGTTGGCCCGGGCGCGGCTGATCAACCGGCAGAGGTTCTGCCAGCCGGAGGCGTCCTCGACCAGGAGGGTGAGGTGGTATCCTCCGGCGAGCGTCAGCTCCACCCCGAAGATCGGGCGAATTCCACGCGCCTGGGCGGCTCGGGCGAAGCGCACTGCCCCGTAGACGGCGTCGTGGTCGGTGAG